>CAXBHV010001100.1:0-3186 GCA_963974855.1 uncultured Rhodopirellula sp.
AGAGTGGGAGAGTGGGAGAGTGGGAGAGTGGGAGTTCGTTGGTACAAAAAAAACAAGCACGAAGCGTAGTCGAGTGAGTCTCGCCAATGGAGCTCACTCGTCTGCGCTTCGTGCTTGTAGAATGCGTTCTTGGACAATTTGAAAGAAAGGGGCTTGCCGCGACAGACAGGAAAAATGGGATTCTCTCTCCCAGCTCCCAGCTCCCAGCTCCCGGACTCCCAGTTTTCTTTCCTTCTTCTACCCAGCGACTTTCAACCTTGGCGGTTGGCCGGCGTCGGCCAGGATGGCGCGTAGCCGTTCGAACTCGTCCGGATCCGTGAAGTGCAGCGTGATCTTGCCGCGACCACGAGCCGAGCTTTTGATTTCGACTTTGGTGCCGAAGATCATTCGCATCTCTTGCTGCATCGATTCAATCTGTGGCGAGATCGAGCGACGTTTCTGGCGTGTGGCGTTGACGACCTTCTTGCCCGTCTCGGCGTCCTCTTCGGCCTTCAGCAGTTCGGCGACGTGGGTCTCGGTCGCACGTACACTCCAGCTGTCTTCCATGATCTTGCCAGCGGTACGAATTTGAATTTCTTCGTCCCCGATCGGCAGCAACGCTCGTGCATGTCCGGCGCTAATCTCGCCAGCTTGCAAGAGATCCAAGATCCCTTCGGGCAGTTCGAGCAATCGCATCAGGTTAGCGATCGTGCTGCGGTCAATACTCAATCGACGAGCCAAGTCGTCTTGTTTGCATTTGTGCTCGTCGATGTAGCGTTTAAACGACAACGCTTTTTCGATCGGGTTCAGATCCTTGCGTTGCAAGTTTTCGATGATCGCCAATTCGGCAACCAAGCGATCGTCGGCCTCGCGGACTTCCGCCCGGATCGTTTTCAATCCTGCGTGGATGGTGGCACGCAGTCGGCGTTCGCCGCTGATTAATTGGTACTTGCCATCGACGATGCGAACCAGCACGGGTTGCAGTTGTTGATGGTTCTTCAGGCTTTCGGCAAGCGAGGCGATCTCATCGAGATTGAATTCCCGTCTTGGCTGAAACGGGTTGTTCTGGATCTCGTCGACTTTCAGTTCGAGCGACTGGATCTTGGATCCGCCCCCGTTCTTTTCGCCGCCGCCGCCGTTTCCGCCCAAGTCCGAGGGTTCCGCGATGGGATTCCCGTCATCGTCCAATGGCGTGCCCAATAGCGCGGCGAGCCCTTTACCTAAACGTCGATCCTTCGTTGTTGCACTAGTCACGCTCGAGCACCTCCATGCACAGCTGGGTATAAGCAAACGCGCCGCGGGATCGCGGTGCATACTCAAACACGGTTTGGCCGTGACTCGGGGCTTCGCTAAGCGAAACGTCTCGAGGCACGACACTATCAAACACAATGTCGCCAAAGAAGTCTCGGACTTCCTCGTCGACTTCGCGGGTCAGTTCTAGGTACGGATCATACATTGTTAGTAGGATCCCACCAAAGGTCAGTCTGCCGTCCGTGGCAACGATGACCTTCTTTATTGTCTGAATTAATTGAGTCAGACCTTCCATTGCAAAGTATTCGCATTGGATTGGCATCAACACCTCGGTGCTGGCCGTCAGTGCCGTCTGAGTTAGCGGGCCAACACTCGGCGGGCAATCGACCAGGATGAAATCGTATTGGTCGATGATCGAGTCGAGATGTTTGCGAACTTGCGATGTTTCGGTTTCGCCAGCGTCAGCCAAGCGATCGACATCCTGCAAAGTCCGGCTGCCACGCAGAATCGAGAGGTTGGGGACCTCGGTTTCGACAATCTTGCTGTCGATCGGTTCAGGGTTGATGATGGCGTGTCCATCGGAAGGTTCAAACCCGAGTGAACCGGTGGCGTTGCACTGTGGATCGAGATCGACCAGCAATGCTCGTTGTCCGGACATTGCTAATGCAGCCGAAAGGTTAACGGCCGTGGTTGTCTTTCCCACGCCTCCCTTTTGATTGACCACGCAAAGAATCCTTCCCACGGTGTCCACATTCCTATTCGAGATTCGCCGCGATGAATTGCGGCAAGAACGCACAGTACGCGAAATGTTTCAGGTGAAACAAGTCTGGTTTCACAAGAAACTGGCGTTGACTTGGGTGGGTGATTCTGTATTCAGGGTGAGGTAGTCGATCTTGCTAAAGATCCTGCTGCATGGGGATCTTTAGCAAGATCCACTACCCTGCAGTAATCAGAGCCGCGTTAAGATTGTTTCTATCCCAGAAGCGGCCGGTAGGACCCAGCCTTACTCGAAACTCGTGCCGCACCGCCTCAGCAAACAAACGAAAAAAGCCCAGGACGTTTAATCCTGGGCTTCATTTGTATTCATACGTTGCGGCGAGCGAGCAACTTACTTGATTTGGCCGCCGTTGGGGTTTGCAGCCTGCTGGGCTTCCGGTTCCGCGTTCGGATTGAACGTGTCGCGGAAGATCGTCCAGTCGGCGGGTGGGCGTTCTTGGATGAAATTGTCCATGAAGTTGGCGATCGCGTTGCCAACACCGTTTCGCTTCATGTCAACGAATTCGTAATGATCCCACTTCGGTGCATTCTGAGCATGGAAGTTCGGGGCGTACATGATCAAGGCCTGCGGCAGAAAGGTTTCTTTCTCAAGTGCGATTTGGACCATCTTGTACTGGGCACGATCGTCTTGCCGTTTGGGCCATGCTTCGATCAGCACGATCTTGTCGCTCGGTGCGGCTACTTGGCGAACCCAGTAGCGGCGTTGGATTTCAGCGGCGTCGAGGTTGAAGACGAACGGCAGCGGGCTGTTGAAGATCTGCTGGCCTTGCATGTCCGCAGGTAGGTCCTGGATCTTGCATTGCTTCTGGCTGCGATCCATTTCGATCAACTGCTTGCCATTGCACACCCAATGTTCGCCGAACAGGCCCGCTTGAGGCTCAAAGACGGGCTTTCCGTTATTCATGCCTTTGTAGAAGACCAGTGAATCGACACGGAAGACGCCTTTGTCCGGAGCCGCGTACTTGATCACACCGTCGGCGCGAGTCGCGTGAATGCCGACCGGAGCAGCCAAGTTGTCGTAGTGCCAACGTTGGAATTTGCAATCAAGCGTTCGAGTGCCTTGGCTTTGTTGTTGCCAGGCAAGAAGTAGTTGTTGAAGCTGAGCTTGTTGAGCGTCGTTGAGCGGAGCAAAGGGCTGAGCCGCTTGTGCGGGGACGGGCCGTTGTTGCCGAGCAATTT
>CAXBHV010001101.1:0-3180 GCA_963974855.1 uncultured Rhodopirellula sp.
TTCGGCTTCGTCGAGAATGTGAAACACGATCACATCGTGACCGCCATGCCGCAGCCGAGCGAGCGCGGAAAGCGTCGCTTCGGGATCGTCCAGTAAATCAGAAAACAACATCACCAACGAATGATGCTTCAGCATCGCAGCGACCTGCGTTAGCGACGCCGCCAGATCGGTGTTGCCCATCGGCTTCATTTGCGTCAATCGCGCCATCACATCGCCGAGATGCCCTCGCCGACTTCGCGCCGGCAATTCCGCCCGTACTTTTTCCCCCAGCGTCAACAAACCCACCGGGTCTTGCTGCATCGTCATCAAATAGGTCAGCGACGCAGCCAAGCACGTAGCGTATTCGAACTTGGTCATGCTCTGGCTCTCGGTGAACCCCATCGACTTCGAGAGATCGATCGCCAAGTAGCCTGTTAAATTTGTCTCCGCTTCAAAACGTTTGACGTAGTACTTATCGGTTTTTGCGTAAACCAACCAATCGATTAGTTTTGGATCGTCGCCTTGGTTGTAGCGCCGGTGTTCACTGAACTGGACCGAAAACCCATGAAACGGACTGGAGTGCAACCCCTGCAAGAATCCACGCACGACCATCCTCGCACGCAGGTCGAGTCGCTTAATTTGTTGGATCGATTCGGGGGAAAGCAAAGAGGCCACGATTAGGACTTCGTCATCTTTTCCGGTTCGGGGACAGGGATGTCTTTCAATAGTCGCTCGATCACCGCGTCGGTATCCATGCCCTCGGCCTGAGCTTGGAAGTTCGTCGCGATACGGTGACGCAGGACCGGAAGAGCGATCCGCTGGATGTCGCTTGGGTCGACACTGAACCGCCCGTTCATCGCCGCGATCGCTTTACCGCCATTGATCAAATTCTGGCCAGCACGAGGGCCCGCGCCCCAATCGACCAAGTCGCGAATATATTCGGGCGCGGTTTCGTCTTTGGGGCGAGTCGCACGAACGATCTGTGATGCATAACGGATCACCAGCGGATTGACCGCGATGCTGGAAACCAATTTTTGAATATTCAGGATCGCGCGTGACGACAACACCTTGTTGACCGTGGGAGTTTCGCCACGTGTCGTCGCCGTCAAAATTTGCTCCTCTTCGGTCGCCGTGGGGTAGCCGACTTTGATGTTGAACATGAATCGGTCGAGCTGAGCTTCCGGAAGCGGGTAGGTTCCCTCTTGCTCGATCGGATTTTGCGTCGCGATGGTGAAAAAGGGCGGCGACAACGGATAGGTTTCCGTTCCCACGGTGATTTGCCGCTCCTGCATCGCCTCTAAAAGGGCCGCCTGGGTCTTCGGGGGCGTACGGTTGATTTCGTCCGCCAGCAGGATGTTGGTAAAGATCGGACCTTGCACAAAGCGGAAACTTCGCCGCCCCGACTCGTTTTCTTCCATTACCTGGGTGCCCGTGATATCCGAGGGCATCAAATCCGGTGTAAACTGGATACGTTTGAACGAGACGTCGAGAATTTCAGCCAACGTGCTGACCATCAGCGTCTTGGCGAGTCCCGGAACTCCCTCGAGCAGACAGTGGCCGCGAGTAAAGATTGCGGCAAGCAGTTGCTCGATCGTATCGGATTGGCCCACAATGACCTTTGCAAGCTCGGCCCGCATCGTTTGCTGATGCTGAGAAAACTCGCGTAACACGTCACCTAAATTCCGCGCCGGTTGATTCGGTGGGGGGGAATTGGGTGCAGGAGGAGGACTAGTCATGATGAAAAACGTACATTCCTTTGCCGAGGTACGGGAAATCTTCTCGTCGAGTTATCTTAGACATGTATTGAAGATGGCGGGAGGACGCCAAGTCGGAACGATCGTTTTTGCGACTCTTTTGTTGCTTACCGGGATGATCCGTCCTGCGTATGCTGCCGAGATTGACGCGGCCAGCGTCCAACGAGCCATCGATCGCGGGGTTGCCTATCTTCGCAGCTCACAAAATGACCGCGGCGGATGGAACGAATACGGCAGCCAATCGTGTGGGCTGACCTCGCTGTGCACGCTCTCGCTGCTCAACGCGGGCGTCTCACGCGATGATCCCGACATGATTCGAGCGATGCGGTATTTGCGGCTTTATGAACCCAAAGAAACGTATTCCGTCGCTCTGCAAACGCTGGTCTATTGTCAACTCGGGGCCGCCGGAGACTTGGATCGCATTCGCCGCAATGTTCGCTGGTTGATCGATTCGCAACGCAATTCAGGGGGGGCTGGTCACGCAGGAAGCTGGAGCTACGGCAACGGTCTTGGCAATGGCGATCCGTCGAATTCTCAGTTCGCCATTCTGGCGCTTGGTGCTGCGAAAGATCGTGGCATCGAAATTGAACCCAAAGTCTTCGAGCAGTCCATCGCTTACTGGGAAAAGATCCAGCGTGGTAACGGCGGATGGGGTTACGGACGCAGCCAACCGCCGACCGGCAGTATGACGTGCGCTGGAATCGCTTCGATGATCATTGGCCGTGATGGAACCTTCGCCGGCAGCTCCAAAATCGTCGGCGACAATATCCAGTGCTGCGGAAACGAGTCGTCGGAAAAAGATCCGGTTCAGGCGGGACTGCAGTGGCTGGGCGATCGGTTTACCACCGAAGTCAATCCGGGTGGCGATTCAATGACCTTTTTTTATTACCTGTACGCGCTCGAACGAGTCGGCCGCTTGTCGGGGCGACGGTTCATCGGCGGCCATGATTGGTATCGCGAAGGCGCCGAACAACTGCTTGGCGTTCACGATCAATTCCAAGGGTTTTGGTCCGGAGCGGGGCCGATGGAAAACAATCGCGACATTGCGACTTCGTTCGCTTTGTTGTTTCTCAGCAAAGGCAAACGCCAAGTGGTCGCGGGGCAATTGCAATACGAAAGTCAACCAGCGAATCAGTGGCAATCGCACCCTGAGGGGCTGAAGCAATTGGTCCGGCATGTCGAGCGTGATTGGGGCCGCGATCTGACTTGGCAAACCATCATCGGCCAGCACGACAAGGGCAAGGCCGCGTCGGTCGAAGATTTGCTGCAAACCCCGATACTGATCATCAGTGGCAAAGCCTCGCTGAATTTCTCGCCTGAATTAATCCAGAACCTGGGCGAGTATTTAGAGCAAGGGGGCACGATTTTGTTCGAAGCCGAAGCTGGCGATGGATGCGGAGACGCTTCGGGATTCGAAGCGAGTGTTCGCGAGTTGTGTGCGACATGG
>CAXBHV010001102.1:0-3173 GCA_963974855.1 uncultured Rhodopirellula sp.
GTCGTCAGATCCACATTTTCAACAGGCTTGATTCGCATTCGAGTTTTCCAAGATCGGCGAAAGGACTGCGGCAATCAAACCGCACATTTTCGCCATGATCATAGAGCATCACGACAAAGCATGTCGATGGCGACCGCAAATCAGTGTGATTGCACTTGCGCCAATGGAATCAATCCGTTGCCGACTGCGAGGGGAGCGATGGAAGGTCGTGATTTCTCGATCGCCTTCACCGCCTTCGGACGTCGACAACCAAAGAAACCACGCTGTTGAATCAACGCGGCCACTTCGGCAGGCACGTGCTCTGTCCAACTTGGATCGCCTGATTGAATTTGCTCCAGGACTTCACGCGAGAAGGTGCCGAGGTGCTCGGGATTGTAGTCGTCGAGCTGTTCGATGCATCCTTTGTCGACCAAGTATCGGTACAAGGTACGGATTTCCTCGGCGATTTTCAGGTTGTCCACCGTGGTCAGTTCACCCGACTTGCGATCGAGCAACGGGTAAATATAGAGTTTCAAATCGTTCTTGAACAAACGTCCAAACGACTCGAGGATGCCGCCATCAAGTTTGGTGTAATATTTTTCGTCGAACAACTCCACAAGGCTTGCGGCGCCCATCGTGATGCCAATCTTCTTTTTGGTATGGCGAGCCAAGTAGGCAGCAAGCCGATAGTATTCGAAGTAATCCGAAATCAAGACCGTCATGCCGCTGGCCGCAAGCAAATCGACGCGTGCGAGAAAGTCTCGCAGATCGATGTCTCCATTGGCCTGCAAATTTTTCATTGTGATTTCAGCAAGCGAGACGACTTCGTTTGCGTCCACATCGGCTTCGGCTTGGAATTTTTCTTTTGCCGCTTCGAGCATGTCGACATTGACATTGGTGAGCGGTCGGAAACTGCCGCGTTCGACCAATATTGGCTTCTTGTAGAGCACTTCGGAGGGCTGAAGCACCTCACCGTTGGCCGAAAACATTGCCGCACTGCTGAGCCCTAGCTGAACCAACCGCAGACTCATCACACGATTGTCGACATGACGGAACGCGATTCCTGAAAACTCGATCATGTCAATTTCGATCCGACGTGTGCTCAAGTTATCAAGCAACGATTCGATCAATTGATCAGGTTCATGGTTTAGAAAGAAGGCACCGTACAACAAATTGACACCGACGATGCCGAGGGCTTCCTGCTGTAGCGCGTTCTCGGTGTCTAACATTCGAACGTGAAGAATGATTTGGCTGTCTTGGTCGCGTGGGTGAGCCTGGAATCGAATCCCCATCCAACCATGGCAATCGTTGGTGCCATGGAAATTGCGAGCCGATACGGTATCGGCAAACGCAAAGAAGGCTGTGGTATCGCCGCGACTTTCGCGCAAACGCTCGAGGTTTAGTGCATGTTCGTGGTCGAGCATGTCTTGCAGTCGTTGGCGACAAACATAGCGTTCGCAATGACCGTAAATCGCATCGCTAACGGACATATCGTAGGCCGACATGCTTTTGGCGATCGTTCCGGCAGCACCGCCCACGCGAAAGAACCAGCGGACGACTTCTTGGCCCGCGCCAATTTCGGCGAACGACCCATAGCGACGTGCGTCCAAGTTCACCGCAAGTGCTTTGCGTTCCGTGTTCGGTCGTTCCGTTAACATACCCAATCCCCTATCGTGGCCCCAAAATTACTGCAACGTATAGGTATGGATTGCATAAAGCGTGCGGGCTGGGGAATTCGGTGCAATTAAATGGATTTCGTCGACTCGGTATCCTCAGGGCTGACACAGACGACACAATCGAGCCTGATTCCCGCCGTATCGAGACTTCGTAAAATTTTTCGAAGGCGCTCTTGCTAACGATCTGCGGCATCCGATAATTGAGTCAGACGTTGCGATCTTGTCTTAATACGCGGTTCGCGACCGAGCTTTCCGAGATTAGGGCCAGATCATGTTGGCCGATAATTAGACAGCATTTCAGATGGCCCAACGGCAACTTCCTAGCGATGTCTCACTCTTGGCATTTTTGCCGAGCCGGTGGCATCTTGCTTGTCGCCAACCTCTGATGCTGTTGATTTTCGTGGCGGCATTCGTCCAGTTGTTGCCAATCGGGATCAGCCAGGATGCGGATCACGGATCGAACATCGCAGCGGGCGTCGCCGATGTCAGTGCCGATGCGAAAGTGGCGATCGAAGTCGTTCGCCCTGCAGGCCAGAGCAGCCAACTACTCGAAG
The DNA here is from genome assembly GCA_963974855.1 of uncultured Rhodopirellula sp. Taxonomy (GTDB): domain Bacteria; phylum Planctomycetota; class Planctomycetia; order Pirellulales; family Pirellulaceae; genus Novipirellula. The sequence continues at coordinate 2,210 of CAXBHV010001102.1, forward strand.
ATCGACCCGAGTCACTCAAGACGCTCAATTTTGGTTTTGTCTCAATTGCTCAGGCAAAATCCTCTCTTCCGCCGTGGCACCGCCGTGATTGTGTGACCGCATCGGACGCAGACGCTGCGGAAACTCTCGTAGACTTGCACGTGCGATTGCAGATTTAGACGAACCGTTTGGTTCGCTTTTAATCTGTTTTTCCTTTATGCAATTGTTCTTATAAAGAGAGTCAATCCTATGTCCGCGCGCACTCAGAAACACCCCCGTAAACAAGCAGTTACCTCCTCGTTGGTCGCTAGCTCAAAGAATGCCGCTCCGCTGCATCCCGCACTCGTACGCGTATCGAATCTGATCCGTCGACGCGATTATCAAGCGGCAGCCGAGCTGCTGCGATCCGCGGGACGTGAACCTTCGGTTCGCAATACACTCGGAGTCTGTTTGTTGCGACTCGGTCACGTCGAGGAAGCATTGTCGGTGTACCGCCAATTTGTCTTACAGCCAGGAAGTGTCACCGAACGAGCTGACGTCAGCAACGTTTGCAAACGCAACTTTGCAATGGCACTGCTGATGAAAGGCTCGCCGAGTGGTGCCCTCGATGTGATCACCGAAACACGTGATCCCGATCACCCGATGGCCGTTCGCATCCGAACAGCAATCAAATCGTGGGAAAAGTCGCTGTCTTTGCTGCGACGGATTGATTGGAAACTCAATCGCATCGAGCCACCTCGATGCCAGGTTCCTATCGATTTCGAGCCAGGCGAGTTTGAATTCGAATTTGAAACCGACACGTTTCAACGTCGAACTGATATGCCGACTGACAACCCGCTGGAGCTCGCCGTCTAAGTCAGTCGGCAGCACGGACAAGTCGCGAAGCGACGGCAGGTGTCGATTCCCGGTGCTCGATTTAAGCGTACATGCGTCGTTCATGTCGTCGCGTTGCGACTCGGGTTCACTTTATTTTCCCAATCCACGG
>CAXBHV010001103.1:0-3166 GCA_963974855.1 uncultured Rhodopirellula sp.
GTCTTCGGTCGGAATATCCATCGCATGGGCCACCCCCGTCGCAGCCGATGCTCGCACGACCCTTGGGCGTGCTCGGTGAGCAACGGACCAGACATTAAAGTCGATGTGGTGGGCATTCAAGTAGTAACTGATATCGCTCGACTTGCCTGCCCAGGCACGGAAGGTATCGAGCTGTGACTTGGGTTGACTCATGTAAGACTGAAAGAAGCTGAAATCGCCCAAGTTGCGAATTCGATCTCGGGCATCGGTGTAGAGCGGGTCCCAGCGTTTGTGAACTTCCATTGCCACAATGACACCTTGCTCTTGCGCCTTCTGTGTCAATGTCAAATGCTCTTCGACGGTTTTGACAATCGGCTTGGCAATCAACACGTGCAGTCCCCGCTCGACAGCATCCATCGCGATCGGGTAGTGCGTGTCGTCGGGCGTAAACACAATCACACTGTCACCGGGCTGCATCGTGTCCATCGCTCGCCGATAAGCGTTGCCATCACGTGGTACGTCGTCAGCCGGAAAGCTATCGAAGCGAATATCCATCTCGCGGTACGCTTGCGCGAGAGCTTTGTCGAGATGCTTTCGTATCGCAGGAAACTTCGTGCCGTTGGTACCCGCCATCAGCAATCGATCAACGAGTCCACGCCGGCGAAGGTCGAACAGCGTTACGCCGACGATTCCCGCCTTCTTATCCGACGCGGCTACGGCTCCGGGAACGAAGCCCGTCGTGTACTCGCCAGTCCCGACCATCAGGACGCTCATCTTACTCATGTCTTTCATCCTAAGCAGTTAGGCAGGAGTCTTTCAGTAAATTGGCAGTTCTGGCGCCAGCGGGCTGTTGATTTAGTGAGCCGTGACGCGTGAGCGGCCGGGTCCCGCGCGTCACCCGGTGCCTTACGGCCCACGGCTCACAAAGGCGAGTTGCATTTCGAATAAGTCAACAGCCCGCTAGCCACGGTTCCGACGCTGAGCCGGGTCTAACGCCCATACGGCTAACGGGATTTCACCCAATGATTCCTGCCGAAATGCTTAAAACTTCAGTCAAGCGATCAAGCGGTTCGTGCAGTCCAGTAAGCTTTCATACCGATCGTCAAGCTTGTGCGTGCCAGCAGGAGTCAAAAATAGCTGGCAAGGAACTTCGTTAGCCTGCAGCGTTATCGCCATCGTTTGAAAACGGATGTCGACAGCAGCAATCGTCCTCATAAGTCGGCTGGATCTGTCGACGCGTAGGCTCGATAAGCTTCCGCGATCTTTGCTGCTTTTTCGTCCCCATCGTGAAAAATGATTCGGTGGCGTAGGTCGATGCTGTCACCACGGGTCAACGTAAAAGTACCAGACTCCGCCGTTGGATCGAGGCTATGCGGACCAAACGCATTTGCAGTGAACAATCCATAATCGCGAACATGCCAACGCGTCGGATGACGAAAACTCGACGGATGGTTCAGAAACGCAACACCGAGATGCTCACCGTCAACCTGTCCATTGTAATCGACCCACTCGGCCATTTTCGCCCACGCATCGCCGTCACGATCTCCGACGCTATTGACGATCTGTCCTTTGCCATCGGTGAGTGACATGGACGTTGGAACGCGAACATTCAATCCGGCGTCCTTCATGTCTTGCAACTCAATGTCGCCGTATTTGCCGCACAACCTGATATCGAAGTCGAGAACAAGCTGTCCTTTGGACATACGAAAGATCATGGACCGTTCGTCCGCCATCAGTTGTTTTCCAGCTGAATCCAAATAATCATTATTCGAACGGATCACTGCCTGGTTTTCGTTCGCCGAGATTTCCGTGAACGCGGTGTGAGCAATCGTGCCCAAGCTTGCCAAGAATTCCTGCTGCTTGTCGCCTTTAGCGTCCTTCGAGGCCGCTTCCAACCATGTATCGGTTCCTCCGACACCCTGGTGACCGAACCAAACGCCTCGATGGTGCGGATGATCATGCTGCTCACCGTCAATAGTCGCCATCGGAAACGCACGCGTCATCGATTTCTCGGACGGTCCCATCACCGGCCAAAAATACGGCTTATTTGCAACGTGGTCACGATACCAATAGTTGGTAACAAGTTCCCCGTCGTATTCGATGACGACCTTCGACTCCTCACACAGGATCGTGAAGCCTTCAGCGGCAATGGAATCTCGATGTCCAAGGACAAGAAAGGCACTCAAAAGTAAGCTGAGTTGGATTGTTTTTCTAAGGTGATTCATGATTTCGTTAGTAACTATTTGATGTGGTAGAGAATGCGTTGATAACCGGTGAGCGCAGGCATGCCGTCGTCGGTCACTTCGATAATAATGTGAACCTGCTTCCCGTGTTCGCTGGGCGCGATGAAATTGGCTTTGTTCAGCGAATCGGCGTCGACGATTTTCACGGTCGCGACGGCAGAATCGGCATCAGCGTATTGCCACCATTTAAGCGACAGTTTATCGCCATCGTTGGTGGCGATCACACGCGGCTTCACCGCTGATTCAGACTCAACGGCCGATGCCAATTGGTTTAATCGAAATGCAAATCGCAGTCGTGAGCCGTGGGCCGTAAGGCACCGGGTAGCGCGTGGCCCCCGGCCGCTCTCGCGCGAGCGGCTCACTAAATCAACAAGCCACGGTTCCGGAGTTCAACCGGGGTTATCGCCCAAACGCAACGCTGTGAAGCATTTTTCTACTTGAATTGCGGCGTTTCAACGTAGCGGAAGACGTCAAGACTTTTGTTGACTGTCCAGAATGCCCGAAACTCTTGACGAGTTCCACTTCGAGAAAATGCTTCACAGCGTTTGCTCAAACGGCTAACGCGATTTCATCCAATGATTCCTGCCTACCTGCTTAGCATCCCCTTATGGCCAGAACTTCTCTTCGTTAGTGATGAGCCCACTTGGCATACTTTTCGGCGACGCTTTTGCCCCAGTTGCCATACCAGGAATAGCCACCTCGGCGCTCGCTGCCGATTTCTTGGATATCGTATTTGACCACTCCGTCTCGGTCGCAGAAGTAGGGACGGTTCGTTTTGAGTTCGTAGAACCGAGCCCACAGTGGACCGGCCGTTGGGTCTTTCGTGAGCGCAAGTTCGCTCTTGCTTTTCGTGTAGCGGTAGCCTTCGATTTTGTTCGCATCGAACCACGCCACGCCACCTTTGACCGCACGAATGACCTCGGGCGACGGGTCATCCAGACTCA
>CAXBHV010001104.1:0-3162 GCA_963974855.1 uncultured Rhodopirellula sp.
CCGCGGCGGGAAAACTTTTGTGTTCGACGGTGGCTTGCGAACGCCGACGCTGATTTACTGGCCGGGGCATTCCACTGCCGGGATGCACAGCGATACGCCAATAACGAGTATGGATTTTTATCCAACGCTACTGGAAATGTCCGGGTTGCCGCCGCAGCCCGAACAGCATGTGGACGGCGTCAGTTTAGTCCCAATTTTTGAAAACGGATCCATTCAGCGTGATACGCTCTATTGGCACTTCCCGCACTATCAAGGCGAAGGTAGTTATCCGGCCAGCGCGATCCGCGTCGGCGATTACAAGCTGATCCACAACTATCATTACGGCGACGTGCTGCTATTCAATATCGCCGAGGATCCGCATGAAACCAAAAACCTTGCGATATCCATGCCTGAAAAAGCGGAAGCATTGGATAAGCAGTTGATAGCGTATCTTACCAAGGCGGGTGCGTATCTGCCCAAGGCTCCGACGCCCGAGCAACTGACAAAACCTCAGCAAGGCAAAAAGGAAAAAAATGACTGATCGGATACACGTTGTGTTGGCGACGGAAGCGATTAGTCGATCAAGATGCCGCTGTCCGCCGAGTCGTTTGCGTTTGCTAAACGCAAACACCTACGAAATCCAACTCAAAGAGAACGGCGACTTCCTGGGTAACGGTAACATTGACTTTGCAAGGATCAAAGGATTACTTCGGTCCATAAAATATACGGGATGGCTAATCATCGAAGGTTCCACCCTCAAGGGAAACGCTGTGACGCATTTCAATTCCGTGTTTTGTGGTGTTTTAACGTAGCGGAAGTCGTGCAAGACTTTCGTTGAACGAACCCAATTCCGAAACTCTTGACGAGTTCCGCTACAAAAAATGCTTCATAGCGTTGCCCCAAGGGGGTCAGCCGTGAAGAAGGTTGTGAAAAGAATGTGACCTACGCACTTGAGTTGCTTCGTTCGTAAATGATTAGCCGCTCGTCCCGTCAACTACTAGCAATCCAACTACGATTTCCAAACATCCTTTAGGTGAATCCGAGCCATGAACCAAAATCATGAACGTGTCTCTGTGCCTGGTCTTCTTCGCGGAATGTTCAGCCTGTGTATCCTGGTGACGACCATCTTTGTGTCAACCGCTCAAGCAGAAGAACTGACTGGCGATTGGTCTCTGGATCTCGATTCCGGCATGCCGGCTTGGATGAGGGTCACGCAGCGTGAAGGCAAGCCGCTGGTCTATTTACGGCTGTATGTTGGTTCCGAAGGACCGTACAAAAATGTAGAAGAGTCCAATGGCCGATTGAAATTCACGCTCAACAAGAACAGAAAGGCGAAGAACACGACAACCGTTGACGTCGGAATGAAGGCGGGAAGACTTGACGGAATGATCGTTCGCCAATCGCCCGATGGTTCGGTCGAGCGAGAGGCGTTTACCGGAACCAAGATTCCGCCGATGCCCACAGTCGCCCCCGATTTATCAAAAGTTCGATTTGGACAGCCCACCGCCTTATTCAACGGAAAGGATATGACGGGATGGACACCGCACATTCCAAAGCACGAACCCGAAAAGCAAAATGGCTGGAGCGTTGAAAACGGCGTTCTCAAGAATACGACACCCAAGACGGACTTCAGTGCCACAGGCTCCTACGCCAATCTCAAGACGGAGGCAGTGTTTGAGGATTTCTGGCTGCACATCGAGTTCCTTGTCGAAGAGCAGCGCAACAGCGGCGTCTATCTGCGTGGAATGTACGAAGCTCAGGTAGTGGATCGTGACAGCCGCATGCAAGGGTTGCAGGGTGTAGGTGCCATCTTTGGATTGATCGAACCGTCGAAGAATGCGGGCAAACCGGGCGGCGAGTGGCAGACCTACGATATTACGCTGGTCGATCGGCACGTGACGGTGATTTTGAACGGAGAAAAAGTCATCGATAATCAACCCGTGACTGGGCCAACTGGCGGGGCCGTTCATACCAACCCAGCGGAACCTGGCCCCATCTATTTGCAAGGCGACCATACCGCCGTGTCATACCGCGATATCTATCTGGCACCTGTGCTGAAGGACTAGTGTTCCATGTCAGCTTGGTTTTCGGCGATTCGCCGCTCACGCGGAAAACTTGCTGTACTGAGAGATATTGCACAATCTGATTGTGCCGTTCGTTTGTGCGGAGGATGCTTGGCAGTCCGTTTCGGGTTACGATTGAGGGGTCGCCGTTTGGCTTCAGAAACGCCCGCCCCCGCATACCACCCCTGAGGATCCTTGATGACTCGCTCATTTGCCTCGACGATGGCACTCCGTCATTGCCCGCCCCACTCATCTTCGCTTCGCAAACTTTTTGGCTTCCGCTATGCCACGCTCGTGGTTGCGACAGTACTTTGTCTCGCACAAATCGCTTGCTTCCAATCGCGAATTGCCCAAGCGGCAGAGCATCCCAATATCGTCATCATGCTTGCAGATGATCAAGGCTGGGGTGACCTCAGTGTGCATGGCAACACGAATCTGTCGACTCCGAACATTGACTCGTTGGCCACCGATGGTGTGCTGTTTGATCGGTTTTACGTCTGTCCTGTTTGCGCTCCCACCCGAGCCGAATTCTTAACCGGCCGCTATTACGCCAGAACGGGGGTGCGAGGTGTTTCCACAGGCCAAGAACGGATCAATCCTGACGAAGTCACGATCGCCGACATTTTTAAACAAGCCGGGTATGCGACCGGGGCCTTTGGAAAATGGCACAACGGATCCCAATTCCCCTATCATCCCAACGCTCGTGGGTTCGATGAGTATTACGGTTTCACCTCGGGGCACTGGGGCCATTACTTTGACCCGATGCTGGAACACAACAATGAAATCACTCGGGGGCAAGGCTACATCACAGACGATTTAACGACGCATGCGATGGAGTTCATGGAGACAAATCACAAGCAGGACAAACCGTTCTTCTGCTACCTGCCGTACAACACGCCGCATTCGCCGATGCAGGTTCCTGACGAATATTTTGACAAGGTCGCCAATCGGCCTTTGAAAATGCACAACCGCAATCCCAAACAAGAGGACATGCCTCATTTGCGAGCCGCATTGGCGATGTGTGAAAACATCGATTGGAATGTTGGCCGGGTGCTTAAGAAAATCGACGAACTCTCTATCGCTGACAACACCATCGTTATTTACTTCAGCGACAACGGTC
>CAXBHV010001105.1:0-3160 GCA_963974855.1 uncultured Rhodopirellula sp.
TTGAAAATTTCTCTAGGTGCCAACCGGGGATGTCCTACGAAGATGTAATCGCCATCTTGGGTCCACCCACCGGCGAGATTGCTGGAGTACAAGTTGGGGCTGCTAATGCTTCGGCCTTTGTTTGGCGTGCTGGACTCGTGGGCCACGCACATCTTGCTTTCCAAAACGGGATTCTGTCGAGCAAAACGCAGTTTGGGCTTTGAAAATATAACTGCTTAGAACGGCGAAGATTCCCGGTGCATCAGGCCTAGCGTTTTTTTAGTTGTAGATCGCCCGCGCGTTGCCGCTAATTCAAAATGTAATCGGGGAAAAAACTGCTACACCTGTTGGGAAGGCAGATTTAGTGAAACCGATTCGACATCGCCAGAAGTTTGTGATCGCCGCCAATTTCCGACGGATGGATTTGATCCTCCCAGTTCCCTGGGCCAATCGTCTATAATTTGGCGACCACGCGGCGCTCGCAATATGGTACGATCGCACGCCAATGTCCTCTCAGTGAAAAACCAATTCTTTTGCACGGAGCACGGCTTGCGTGGTTTTATAAATAGAAATGTCATCGCTCTGTCCTCCGTGATGTCTGCCGTTAATTGCCTCAACACATCGTGAAACCGCTGACGCACAAGCAATTCGATAAACTCGCACGCGAACTGTTCGGCACTGTGTTGGCACCGCATGGATTCACATGTGATGCATCACGACATTGCACGTTTACGCGACAGATTGGCGATGACATCGTCCACGTCATCATGCCCGATCCCGGAACCCGATGCGTTTGGTACGATGTGCATGTATTCCCAACATCCCCAAGACTTGATGAAGATTTTGCGGAGCGGTTCCCTGATTCACTCGGCAACACTCTCGACGTTTGGGGCAAGCTCAGCGAAACGACCGGTATTGGAATGGATCAACAGCGGTTTACTTGCAAATACGAATCAAACATGAGAGACAGGTTCACCAAAACCGTCGCTGGATTGCTGCGAAACATTGCGATTCCATTCCTGGATACAATACGGACATACGACGAAATACTGCCTCATTTGCGCGGGCCGTTCGCGAGATTCAATGGCAAATAACAGTGGCATGAATGGGAGGGCGATGTCGGTCCTGAAACAACGTCCTCGCCCCTTGCTATAACGAACGTTCCGCGACTCTCTATCGCGGTGGCCTCGTATGCCAAGGTAAGCACCTTTTGACAGTAGACCGTCCGGCGTTGACCGAGGCTTTGGCCAACTTGTCATTTGACGGTCAGCGCCAGAACCGAACGTGCCTTGATGCAGCTAACAGCATGCTTCTTCCGTCAAACAACCTTCTCGTTGGTGTCGCCAAACCACACTCGATGGTTGCGCGGTCGAAGGTCGGCCACGAATCTCACGAATGGACGCGAATAGAGTGTTGCTCCCAGATTCGTGTTTATTTGTGTGATTCGTGGCTTGTCCCAAGTTGCGTTGGTGGCCGTCGATTGCTCGATCCTTTCGCTGGTTGGCTATATTATGGGTCGGCGTGGATTGAACTGGTCAGTTTGCCCTCTGCTTCCCCCAAGCTTGCGCGGCACCAAGGGTTGGACCAAAATTGCCGCTCTGGCGTGACAGGTTTGGTTCAACTTGGGCGGCGACTTGATTGACTCGAACGAACTATAAGAGACGCTATGTTGGAACGAGGGCACAAGATATTTGCAAATGGAAACCCCATTTGCCGTCTTTGGTGGGGACGACTGATCCCCGGACGAAATGGTTGCGATTCGGATCAGCGTATGTAAGCATCACGAGGGGGAAGAGGTCATGCAGTCAAATGGAACCGCAGATCCACACAGATCAACACAGATGCGTCGAGCGATAATCTGTGTCCATCCGCGTTCATCTGTGGTTACTTGCGATAGCCTAAGACTGGCGGGCACCGGATTTCGAACTTAGGCTGCGAGATTGGTTTTCGAAACAGAAATGTCTTCTCAACACGCCAGGTGATGCCAAACTGCAAAGGAATTGAGAAAAAATGAATCCCTACACGCCGCCTACCGATGACGACATTGAACGGCCCCCCGTTTATAAACCGCAGCTCAATCGTCCTCCTGCCAAACCCATCCGCACTTTTGTTGGCACTATCTTCGTTGCAATGTTTCTTGCTGGACCTTACCAAATGACTGCTCCGCTACAAACTGTTGCGTGCGTCTTCGCAATTGGATTGATTGCAGTTTATGTGAATAGGGTCTACAGTCGCGAATATTGAAGCCATCGGTTGATGCTCATGTTTTCCTATCGCAGCGCCCCCTTCATTCGATCAAAGTTTTTGTTCCAATATCCGGATTTGAATGGTGGGCAAACATCCGTCGATTCCTACCTGAATTTGTTATGATGACCTTTGCCACAGTGCACAGATGGTTCGTCTCGTACTGTGCTGGCCATCATACAGTTGTGCTGGTCAGGCATTCGCTGAGCACTCATGCTGGCGATATCCATGCCAATCAACGGAGTGCGGCATCAGGCGTTGAGAAGTGGAAACCACACTGGTAGTCCTCGGTGATGGCAAAACGTCAACTGACGAGAGAATTTGTGAGGCAACAATACATTGGCCATTAAAAACGAGGAGAACCCGTATACTCCTAGTGTTCCCTTAACAGGGGGCTCTCACACCGAGTCAGCGAATCCTTCTCCGAACCAAGAAGATGTGGGTACGCGATCAAGATCTTGCGTCACAATCGTAGACGGCGTACTTTTCTTCATCGCACTGCTCTGTCTGCCATTTCTCTATGGATTTGATCTCGCGCTTGACCAAATTGCTTCGCAGATTGAGGGAAGAGTAGCCTACAAATGGCAATTTGGCCGATTTGGAGACGCAGTCGCATTGCTTCCTGAAAACTTGGCTCGTGACATTTTGAAATCGTCTCTGTACACGACGGAGGCCGTCTGTCTAAGTGTGTTGTGCATCGTTTCCTGGACTACGAATATACAGTTCACGCGATACATTGCAGGATTGACAGTTCTTGTCTTGCCGTTTGCTGTGGTTGACGGATATCTAATGGAGGGATTACCGCAAATCAAGCTGCTAACCATTCTCTGCTTATTATGCGGATTTGGATATTTAGTGTTCGCTTTCCGCAACAAGGCGAAGCATCGACGCTTCGTTGTGACTTTTTCGGCATTCGCAATTGTTTTGATGATTTTAT
>CAXBHV010001106.1:0-3160 GCA_963974855.1 uncultured Rhodopirellula sp.
GGGGAGGGCTGGTTGCGCTGAGCTTGCACGCTCTGTTGCTAACACAACGAGGCCCCACCTAGAGCTTACTCCGCTCGCTCTGACCTCCCCAAAACGAGTTTCGGGGAGGTCAACCGCATCGGCCTGCATCTCTAGATTGACACGCCATGTGTCAAATCGCGTAGGATTGTGGGCTGTGTTTGTCGCTGTTGATCTTCGCTATCGCAGAGGAGGACGTCCGTGAATGGTTCCGCTTGGCAATCGGACTTGCTGCTTGCTCAGCAATGGTTCGATCAGAACCGGGGCGACGAAGCTTACGCGATTGCCACTGGAGTCTTGGCGGAACACCCCGCATGTGCCGAAGCTCTTGAGATCGTCGGCATCGTTCAATCGCGTCGTCTCCAAGTCGACGCGGCCATTGAAACGCTCGAGCACGCACTGCGAATTCGCTGCGACTTAATTCCGGCACATTCTTTTCTGGGATTGTTGTATCAATCCCGAGGCGAAATCCAGCGAGCGATTCGTGTGTTTGATCAAGGGTTGGTGCTCGATCCAGCACATGCTCACATTCGTTTCAATCGAGCATTGTCATTGTTAAAGCTTGCTCGATTCGACGAGGGCTGGATCGAATACGAATGGCGTTGGAAGGCGGCTGCGGTACCGAGACCCGAAATTCCATTGCCGCGATGGGACGGTTCGTCGCTCGAGGGACGCTCGATCTTGATTCACACCGAACAAGGCTTCGGTGACACGTTCCAATTCATTCGTTTTCTTCCTCGATTGCAGCAGTTGGGAGCCACCGTTTGGCTAGCGGTGCAAAAGCCACTCAGCCTGTTGCTTCGCGAGATTGACGGTGTCGATCACTGGATGCCAGTAGACGAGCCGGCTCCGATTGCGTTTGATTTGTACTCGCCGCTATTGAGTTTGCCGGCGGTGTTGCAATTGAATCATCCCGATCAGTTTCGAGCTTCGACACCCTATCTGCATGCGGAACCGGATCGGATCGAAAAGTGGCGAGATCGGATCGGAAATTTGCCAGGCCGCAAGATTGGAATCGGATGGCAGGGCAGCCCGACGTTTAAAGGTGATGTTTGGCGCTCGATTCCGCTGTCGTTGTTTTCCGCACTCGCCGAGGTTGATGACGTCACACTTGTGAGCCTGCAGAAACACGATGGCTTGACTCAGCTTGGCGAGAGCGATGCCGCGTTTCCGCTGACTCGCTTTGATGATCTCGACCAGGACGGAGCGTTTCTTGATACGATCGCCGTGATCCAGCATCTCGATCTGGTGGTGACTTCCGATACAGCGTTGGCACACTTGGCTGGGGCCGCTGGGGTTCCGGTATGGTGTCTGATATCAACGGCCTGTGATTGGCGCTGGATGACGCAAAGAGGCGACACCGTTTGGTACGATTCAATGCGGTTATTTCGCCAACAGAAACTCGGCGAGTGGGAACCGGTCTTCGCCGAAGTGGTTGCCGAGTTGCAGCGATCGGGAATCGGCAAATGAATGGCGTTCGCTCGTCGATCGCCGGCTATATTGCGGGCGGGCGTGCCAGTAGATGCTTGCATTGCCTGCCCCCCATGCCGCCGCCTCGCCACCCGTATTGAGTACCCCACTTTGGAACGGAACGCAGCCTCGTGAGAAACTTCACAAAGGGGTATATTGTCTCTTTGGGGGATTGTGGCGGAAAAAAAGTTGCCTTTCGGTTGTCGGTAACGTAAGATCAATTGTACGCAACGAGAAGCGACTACGGCTCGGTTATCGGTTTCTTGTTGTCTACCACGGCCACGACACTTATGCCCACTTAGCAGGGCATGAGATCCCTATTCTTCGGTTAGGCCGCGACATCTTTGCAGTTTGAATTATTTGGCTGGCCCCGAGCCGACAGCCGCAATCGCGGTCGGCTTAGAGAGTGCCGTCAAACGCCCTTCCTGAAGCCGACTTCCAACTGGAGCGGTTTGACTCGTTCGCGAAGCGTCGAGCATCTCGCACTTACTCAGGGAAGATCGAGTTCGCCACAGCGGCTTCTATCTGGGAGTTTCAGCCATGGGCCATATGCTGCAAGGGAATCCGGGGTATCCCGATTCCGACGATCGTTTTCGAACGACCGAGGTACCGTCCGACGCAAGTGTCCTTCGCATTGCCGAAGATTCTTTGCCTAGCGTTAACGAATCTGACGACTCGTTGGATATCCCGGCAGGGATCCAGCACTACAGCGGCATCCCCGCGTTTGGTTTGTTACGTCATGCAGCGGACGTGATCCCGGATCGGACTGCGGTGATCTATGGCAACATGACTTGGACCTACCAAGCCCTTAATCATGACGCTGTTCGAGCCGCAGCTCTGTTGCAGCACCTTGGTATCAAAAAAGGGGATCGTGTTGGCATATTACTGCCGAATGTTCCCGAGTTTATCATCGCCGTGAATGGGATTTGGCGTGCCGGCGGTATTGCGGTCGCGCTCAGCCCGCTGATGGTCGAAGACGAAGTTGCCCGTGTGGTTCGTAGCACCGGGTGCAAAGTGGTGATTACGCTCGACATGCTTGCCCACATGTTGGCGGATTGCGAATCCGAATTGACCAAGACGCTGTATGTTTCGATTCGAGAGCATCTGCCGTCGCTGAAGCAACTGGGCTACTTGTGGGCTCGACATCAACGCACGGGCCAATGGTCACTGCCTAGCAACGGATCGCATGCTTGGTTTTGGCAAGAACTGAAGGGGTTGCGTCGAGAATGGAAGCCTGTGGAGATCAATTCGAAAACGGATCCCGCCTACATTCTGCCCACCGGTGGAACAACGGGAACGCCCAAATCGGTAACGCTTAGCCACGAAAATATGGTCGCTAACGCATGGCAGCAATTTGAATGGACCAATCGCTCATTTGCGGCCGAGACGATGATCGCTGTGTTGCCGTTTTTCCATAGTTACGGCGTGTCAGCAATGGTGCTCGGCGGTGCGGCCATGGGCGCCACCTTAGTGCTGCACCATCGCTTCAATGCTCGCCAAGTCATTCAGTTAATCGAGGCGAATCGGCCTACGGTGCTGCACGCAGTGCCTGCAATGTTGGTGGCGCTGAACGAACGGTTGAACAAGTATCCCGCAGACTTGACCTCGATTCGCTGGGTCATTTCCGGAGGGGCACCTCTGGAGGCATCTGTCGGTGAAGAATTTAGTAAAC
>CAXBHV010001107.1:0-3158 GCA_963974855.1 uncultured Rhodopirellula sp.
GCGTAGATGTTCTGTAGGCCAGGCAATCGCTGCGTGCTGTAAAACAACTTCCCAGTCTTGGCGTCGGCACACGATAACAGCCCCGCTTTGCCTTTGTAAAAATAGATGCGGCCGGACGACAGCAACGGCGAAGCGATATCGGGAGTGTCACGATCCAAATGCCAAACCACGTTGCGGGTGCCTTCGATGTCGCCGCGGCCATCCAATTGGAACGCGCCCAAGAACGCCCCGCGAAATCCGCTGCCGATGTAAACGATTCCATCCGCAAACACTGGACTCGCCGCAGGACGCTGCGTTTGACCCGCACAATGCCACAACTCTTTGCCGGTTTCCAAGTCGTAACTGCGAGCCGAATTCTCACCGTTCATGATCACTTGTTTTTTGCCTTTGGATGGAACGACGAGCGGCGTGGCCCAGCCCGTTGGTTCATCGCGATCGGTTTTCCAGATCGTCTGTCCCGTTCGCTTGTTCAACGCGTACAGCGCCGAATCACCTTCGTGATCCCAAGGCAACAAAATCATCTCGCCTTCGATCGTGGGCGAACTGCCTTCGCCAAACGAATTCCGCGTTCGCATCTTGCCAAAATCATCACGTTTCCAAACTAGCTTTCCATCCATCGTGTAGCAGTACAGACCGCGTGAACCAAAGTGCGCGTACACGTGCTCGCCGTCGGTGCAAGGCGAAGCGGATGCGAAACTATTGGTCGCGTGGGTCGGTTCGTGCGGCGTCGACGTAGTGGCAACCGCATCCCAAAGCAATTTGCCAGTGCCCCGATCAAAACACAGCACTTTGAAATCCAGACGAGGCAGTCCGCCTTGGCGATTCGAATCACCTGCTGGTTCGCTCGAAACGACAAAGACACGTTCATTCCACACCACCGGCGAACCCGAACTGCGACCTGGGATTTTGACTTTCCATTTCGCGTTTTTGCGGCTGTCAAATTCAACAGGCGGGTTGGCATCCGGAGCGACTCCGTTGCCCGTCGGCCCTCGCCAATGAGCCCAGTTTTCGGCACGCACGTCGGCGATCGTCAACTGCGAAACGCACAAGAAACTCGCCAGTGTGGCAATCCAAACAGAACGATTCATAGAAATTTCACTCAGCTAATAAGGGGGGCCGTTGATGTTATGAATTTATGACGCCGGGATCTCGTCATCGCATGAACGCGGACCGTGATCGAATTGGGGGAAGGCAGGGCGGCATTTTACAGTACACTACGGCCAAGGTCATCAAGGTCCTTTTGTTCCACCGATTCTTATTTCGCTTCGTTTTTTACCGATTCATCGTCATTTATGTCTGCTCTCGAAACGCGACCCTCAAAGGACTCTGAACCACGTTGCTATCGCTGTTTTCGACCAGCTGAAGCCTGTTTTTGTGATGCAATCCCCGCGGTCGACAACCAAACCGACGTGTTGATTCTGCAGCATCGTCGCGAGCGATTTCATCCGTTCAATACCGCGCGAATCGTTAACCAATCACTTCGCCGTTGTGATTTGATGACCGAGCACAACGTCGACCTCAATCGGCGGTTCGAATCGCTCCCGCTGTCCGATCGCGTCGGCGTGCTTTACCCCGGCAACGATGCCAAACTGTTGAGTGAACTTCTGCCCGCCGAGCGTCCCGAGCAATTGATCGTGATCGATGGCACATGGCATCATGCCAAAACGTTGATGCGGGACATTCCTCGATTACAGACATTGCCGCGTTACCGTTTGGCACCGGCAATCCCAGGTCGCTATCGAATCCGCCGCGAGCCCAACGAACACGCGCTTTCGACACTCGAAGCGACGGTGGCGGCTTTGCGAGCAATTGAGCCCGAGACCGAAGGGCTTGATCGACTGCTCGGCGCTTTCGAGCGGATGGTTGACGACCAGCTCAATCACACACCGTCGGCCACGAATTGGCGAGCCAATCAATCGCGTCGCCGCGGTTCGGCCAACGTGCCACGCGTTTTGACACGCGAGCTCGAGAACGTCGTCGTCGCGTATGGCGAGCAAGAGAAGGGCGAGCGACTCGATCGCGGAGCACGCCGAGGCGTGCGGAATCGTTTCCGCGCCAAGCCGATCCTGTGGACCGCCGAGCGACTGGTCAGTGGCGAACGTTTTGAGTGCACGATCCAAACCGACTCGGGACTCGAGAGCGACTTTCTCAATCGTTTGCAGTTGACCGAGCGTGATTTTGTCGATGCTGTATCCGTCGACAGCTTTCGCGAGCGTTGGCAAGCGTTCTTGCGTCCGACTGACCACGTCGCCGTCTATCACTCGAACACCGCAAAGTTGTTGCGGAATGTCGATGCTGAGTTTTCGGACACTTTGATCCTGAAGTCGATTCACATGAAATCGCACACCAAGTCCGATTCGCTCGAATCGTTTTTGGTCGACCAATCGATCCAGGCAGAAGTGGACGGCAGTTCCCGAGCATCGCTACGGCTAGCCAACGCAGTTGCTTTCGCTAAGCACCTCAGTCAACACAATTTCGTCCCGCAGACGTAGCAACTGACAGATTGCGAATCGCCAGGCGATGACAAGGTTTTCCCCGGACTGACGTCTGGGGCTACTACCTAGCGTCCCGTTGCGACTCGCAGACACCATAGTCGCGAAGCGATGACACGTGGTAGCCACGGACGCAAGTCCGTGGTGGGGGAACGACTAGTGCACGGCAGTCGCAACGCGACGACATGCGTGTTTGCCGAGGCACGTTCGAATGGCGTTCGAAAGGGCCACGCACCGGCAAACGATGCGGTTCGTCGCTCCGGCGTAGCCCGGATCTTTGTACGACCTTATGCCGTCGCTTCGCGACTCGACCGATTGAGGTCAACGGTTTTCCCCGGACTGACGTCCGGGGCTACAGCCTACCGTCGCGTTGCGACGAGCAGACATCATAATCGCGAAGCGATGGCACGCGGTAGTGACGACGTGCGTGCTTGTCGAACGAGTCAAATGTTGCCACCTGCCAACATTCGTGTTTAGCACCGCATTTGATTGACTTTAGGTCGGGGGCACCCAAATGATTTGCCCGCGAATAACGCCAATCGACGCGAATACATTTTTGTGGGAAGCCTTATTCGCGTTCATTTGCGTGATTCGCGGGCCAACTGGCTTCAAAATTGCTGAGAATGGCATCGTGCAACTTGCCTCGCACCAAACGCTCGGATGCAT
>CAXBHV010001108.1:0-3155 GCA_963974855.1 uncultured Rhodopirellula sp.
AAATTGATTGTGCCGCCAAGATTGTCCTCAAGCAGTTTACGACTGCCTCCGCCCACGCCGGCTAAGACGCTCGGGTTTGCCGCGGCGTCGATCACCCAATCGGTGGGACCAATCGCGTCAATGTCGGTTTGCGAACGGATGTCGCCATGACGTACGTCGATGTCATACTCAGCCAGTCGTGACCGGTTTCGCCAACTTCCGTTGCGGGCAAGATTGTCCAATCCCACAATCTGCAGCGACGCGGTGGATTGGCTAAGTCGCAACTGCAGGGCAATCTCTGAGCCGACGAAGCCACAGATACCGGTGATTAAGATTTTCAAGTAACTGGCTATTGCTGTATCAAAAATCGAAAGAGTTCAGGAGTTTCCTTGAAACGCGATTCATCACGTGAATGTGGCTTTCGATCAGTTGATGGAAACGTTGCCCCGATCGTCGACAAGTTGCTTAAGTATTGACGGATTCTCGTGTCTTCCACGCTTCGACAATTTGCCCGATGGTTTCTTCCAGCGAGATGCTGATGTCCCAACTGGGATAGTGTTCCCGCATCAGATTCAGATTGCTGTAGTAGCAAATGTGATCGCCGATTCGATTCTCGTCGACGTAGCTGTATTTCATCTCTTGACCGCTGAAATTCTGGACGACCCTGAAGGCTTCCAGGATGGAGCAGCTGTTCGGTTTCCCGCCGCCGATGTTGTAGACCTCGCCACAACGTGGACTCTCCAGGAACGCGGCGATAAAGCTTGCGACATCCTCACTGTGAATGTTGTCGCGTACTTGTTTGCCTTTGTAGCCGAAGACTTTGTATTCGCGGCCGTCCAAGTTGCATTTCACCAGATAGCTAAGGAAGCCGTGCAATTCGACACCGCAGTGGTTGGGGCCGGTCAGACATCCACCGCGAAGACAGCACGTCGGCAGCCCGAAGTACCGTCCATATTCTTGCACCATCACATCGGCGGCAACCTTCGAAGCGCCGAAAAGGGAGTGTTTTGATTGATCAATCGGAAACGATTCTGGAATCCCTCCGGCGTAGGTTGGATCATCGTAATCCCATCGCGTTTCCAGTTCTTTCAATGGAATCGAGTTGGGCCGATCGCCGTAGACTTTGTTCGTCGACATGTGAACAAAGGGAGATTCTGGACAAGCTTGCCGGGTTGCTTCCAGTAAGTTCAGCGTTCCGACCGCGTTGGTGTCAAAATCGTCGAACGGAATTGCTGCGGCGCGGTCATGACTGGGTTGCGCTGCGGTATGAACGATAGCGGATGGTTTGATCGCCCTCAGCAGTCGTAGCACGCCTTCGCGATTTCGAATATCCAGCTCGTGGTGCTTAAAACCAGGAAGGTCGGTCTCTAAGCGTTTCTGATTCCAGCGTGTGTCTGCTGAATCGCCAAAAAATACAGCGCGTTGGTTGTTGTCGACCCCGTGGACAGTCCAGCCAAGTTGACTGAAGTAGGTGCAAACTTCGGAGCCAATTAGACCGGAGGAGCCAGTGACTAAAAGAGATTTCATCGAAGTTGTTCGTTGTCGGGGTAGCGGGCAGTTAGAACCGTGGCTGCAAAGCTGGCAGATTATTCGCTTTGTGAGCTGTGTACACGCGTGAAACCGCGATGTGCCTTCGTCAGCGCGGACTTCGTCCACTTGGGTGACACTCACCCTTTGAAGTAATGTTAGGTTGCAGTTGCTGGTGGCCGAGCTGGTTGGCTCGTTCACTTCGCAACACGCTTTATTCTCTTCCGCCCGCCCTTCCCACGTTTTGCTCCACCCTTCCGGAGGGAAGGCAATAACGAGTGTGCGGATGCGGTCAGGGAGGCAATCCAAAGCGAAGATTCACGCTGTGGGAGCTGCGAAAAGCATCCTGACCGAACCCCTTGCCAATGACAAGGACGCTTGAGCCAAGTTGCCGTAATCTAATCCGATTGGCGGCGTTTAGTAGGGTTGTAGCGGTATTAATTTTTAAGGAAGAAAACTGGAGAGAGAAGGGGGACTTGGGTGTTTTTTCTGACAGTCGAATGGGGGGACAGACGAATGAATGGAGAAGAATGATTCGGCTGTCTTTCATTCGACTGGCAAAATCGCTTCGGATCCGTTCACTTCAACTGGGTGTGTCTGGTGCCCCACGGACACGCTGAAGTGATGGAGAGTTGATGCTTCGCTTGACGGATAAACACGACAAGCACAAAAATCGACACTTCTCGGTAATCGACAGCGAAAAAAGCTCGTACCCTGGCTCCTGCCTGGGAACGCACTGCTTTCGAGGCCCACCTCGTCTTTTCTCGCTCGGCAGGCGGGAGCCTAGGAACCAGTGGTGGCGTTCATCGAAAAGTGTCTAAAAATCTGTGTCTTTGAACCGGCGGGTCGCTGGTCACAGCCGCTTGTGGTCCGGTCTACGGCTTTCGGCATCACGCCAGTCTTCCGCGAATCTTCATGTCTCTACCAAACCCAAGCACGATTCTCGCACTCTGGGCGATTCAATGTAGAACAATTGTTTCACTTCCTGAGCCAGCGGTGCTGGCGGAACATTTGGGGACAAATGTTCTACAAATTGCTCCTGTTCAATACCTATCGCCCGGACTTGGTTTGACAGGAGGGAACAGAGAGAACGGAGGGGGTGAGTTCGTTGCAGTCGCCGTGCCGGAACTCCATTTCGCTGCTGTCCATGTCCATACATGCGATCGGGCGTGGCGGGCAACCTGCCGTTGAGCACGCGAGTAAGAGCGGGTTGTAGGCAGCGACGTTTTTTTTCTGACAGACGAATGGGGGGACAGGCGAATGAATCAAGAGCGACAATTCGGCTGTCCTTCATTCGGCTGTCAAAACCATTGTGCATCCGTTCGTGTCGTGAGCAAGTAACTGGCACCCGCCCAACACACTGAAGAGACCGGGGATCGATGCTTCGCTTGATGGGTAAAACGACAAGCATAAAAAAACTGTGTTTTTGAACGGGGTGCCGGTCACAGCCGTTTGCCGTCCGGCCTTCGGCTACTGGCATTACGCCTGTCTTCTGCGAATCTTCATCTTCCTGCCTCCATATTCCTACCAAACCCAAGTTCGGCTTTCGCGTTTTTGGCGATTCCATGTAGGACAATTGTCTCAATTGTTTTACTTCCTGGGCCAGCGGTGTTGGCGGAACATTTGGGGACAAATGATCTACGCTTACC
>CAXBHV010001109.1:0-3150 GCA_963974855.1 uncultured Rhodopirellula sp.
CTCAATACGCCCGAAGGCATCAGCCCCAAGGTTCAGAAAGGAAAACTCGATCTGCTGAATTCGATAAATCAATCCTTTGCCAACGACTACCCACAACAAAGTGAACTCGAGGCGAGGATCCGCAGCTATGAACTCGCTTTCCGAATGCAAGCCGCCGCACCCGAAGCAATCGATCTGAGCCAAGAGAACGAAGCGACGCAAGCGTTGTACGGCATGGATCAAAAGGAAACCGCTTCCTATGGACGTCAGTGCCTACTCGCTCGGTGTCCGCTTCGTCCAGCTGTATCACGGGGCCGGCAGCCGCTGGGATGCACACAGCGGCATCGAATCCAACCACACCCAATTGTGCAAGGCGATGGACAAACCGGTCGCGGGGCTGTTGAAGGATTTGAAGCAGCGTGGATTGCTTGATCAGACGCTCGTCGTGTGGGGTGGAGAGTTCGGCCGGACACCGATGTCCGAACAAGGCAACGGACGCGACCACAACCCGACTGGATTTTCGATGTGGATGGCCGGCGGAGGCGTCAAGGGAGGACAGGTCATCGGCTCCACTGACGAACTCGGCCTAAGAGCGGTGGTAGACCGACTGCACGTCCACGATCTGCACGCCAGCATCCTGCACTTGCTGGGGCTGAGCAACATGCAACTCACGTACAACTACAACGGCCGCCCCGAACGCCCCACCATCAACGAGGGAGCTTTCTTCAAACGGTTGACCACAGGTTGAGAATGTCGCAGAACGAAAGAGGCTAAAGATCCTTCCCTCCGCGGGCTTTTTAACCGAGACGTGCGGGGTTGGACTCGGCCACCGCACACTTTGTATCTAAATGACATAGGCTTCATGAATTTGAAAGCAACTACCGCCAACGCAGTCGGGGGCAAACGAACTGAATTGTCGGATGCTCTGCTAGTGGTTGGCTGTAGTGGACGAGGCTACGAGTCCCTGCGATTTATCGCACTTTCAAGGACTCGTAGCCTTGTCCACTACCCTATAATTCACCGTTGGCAAACCACTAGGTTGCTAGGAACCGATTTTTAGCGCTGTCGATAACTCAACCAACGAAGTCGCCGCTGTAGTTGCGAACAGCGGATAACTCTTCTTATAATCTTCGTACTGGTCGAGCCCGTGTTATCAGCGTTTTGCTACACTGGCACGAAACATGCACCTGGAGTGTATCCTAAAAGGGGTCTGACCCTTTGGAAGTGGGTCAGACCCCTTTTAGGATTCACTCTTGAATGCGTCCGTATGGGTTCATACATTGCTCATCCGCCGTGTTCGGTCTTGCCGGCGTGGCGATGTTGATAGATCTTCTCAAGATTGCATGATGAAGAACGCAACCTCTACTCTTCGAATTCAAAAGGGCATTATTCTTAATGCTTCGGCCATTTTTACGGTTTGGGTTCAGGGTAGTCAGATTCGCCAGGATTCCTCGCCATCCACAAAGTCTGGCAACATCCACTATCCCAAAAGCAAAGTGAAAGGATGCACTGGGGTTCTGTTGCGCTGTTTGCTGTTGGTCGGGGCCGTTCTTTTGCCTGGAATCATGCCCTGCAGTGGATTGCAATGGAGCCTTTCCGAATGCGAAGCACCTCTTGATGCAGCGGAGTCATCGGAGGAAGCGGTTGTCCGGACCCAATGTCATACACCGCTTCGCCGTTCTCAACCAGAATCGCGGCATTTGGTTGTCGCGTATCGAAGGGTAACTTTTCGTGTGGTTGGCGACGTGGGCCGAACTGTACCCACCGGGCATCGGCTTGCGAACCATCTCATGGCGCCGCTGCTTCTCTAGCCGGGCCTTTGCTTCCCGGACGAACTTCGTCGTCAACGCCCTGCCACATAATCACAATCCTTGAGATGCAGGCGGAGGCTTCGGCAGCATACGTACTGCGGTTTGCGCAACGTATAGCCGGACGACCGACACTAAATGCAATTCAGATTATCGCTTTATTCCAATACCTCTTAAGGACTCAGGACCATGCAAAAACTCGTTGACGGCATTCACGAATTTCAAGATAGCTACTTCACCTCCCACAAGTTACTTTTCGAGCGTTTGGCCCAGGGGCAACAGCCGCTGGCATTGTTCATAACCTGTTCCGACTCGCGCATCGATCCCAGCCTGTTGACGCAAACACAACCGGGTGAGCTGTTCATCATGCGAAACGCTGGCAACATCGTGCCTCCTTACGGAGCCGTGCTTGGTGGCGAAGCGGCCACAATCGAATTTGCCGTTTCTGTGTTAAAGGTGCAGGACATCATTGTTTGTGGTCATTCCCACTGCGGAGCAATGAACGGCTTGCTGCACCCTGAGGCTGTCGACGAGCTGCCGGCAGTCCGTGCTTGGCTGACGCATGCCGAAGCCACCTCGCGAATCATGAAGGAGAACTACAAGCACATCACCGAAGAAGCGCCTCGGCTGACGGCGACGGTCGAAGAGAATGTACTGGTGCAGCTTGAAAATCTGCGGACACATCCTTCCGTAGCGGCAAAGTTAGCCCGTGGCGAACTGAAGCTACACGGTTGGGTTTATAAATTCGAGACTGGTCAAGTTTTCGCTTACGACGCCGAAAAGGGACAGTATCTGCCCGTGGAAGAAACCGTCGCTCGTTCCTCGAGTGTCTCGGCTGAGTTGCCTTCGATTTAGACACAGATCGCATCGTTGGCGTTTCTCAAGATGAACCAATCCAGATCGCAAAGAGACGAAAGATGAGTAGCACCCAAGAAATGGATCAGGAGCAGGAGACCGCGTTCGGCTCGATCATCAAGCACGATTTACTGGCGTCTGTCGTGGTATTCCTGGTCGCGTTGCCATTGTGTATGGGCATTGCGATCGCCTCAGGAGTCCCTGTGGCTGCCGGTCTTATCAGCGGCATCGTCGGCGGGTTGGTTGTTGGCACGCTGGCCGGCTGTCCGTTGCAAGTCAGTGGGCCCGCGGCTGGTCTAACGGTGATCGTCTATGAGGTCGTCCAGCGATTTGGCTTGGAAATGCTGGGCACCGTCGTCTTGATCGCGGGATTGATGCAAGCCGTTGCGGGGGTTCTGAAGTTGGGGCAATGGTTTCGCGCTGTTTCGCCCGCTGTCATCAAAGGAATGTTGGCCGGAATCGGCGTACTGATCTTCGCAAGTCAGTTCCATGTGATGGTGGACGACAA
>CAXBHV010001110.1:0-3149 GCA_963974855.1 uncultured Rhodopirellula sp.
CGGTATCGAGATTCATGCCAACCCAAGGGTTTTGAACCTGCTGCATGATTGTCAAACATTGCTGGGCCGTCAGTTGACCATGGTTTTCCACGCCTAGGAAAATGCCCTTGGTTGCCGCATGCTCGGCACATTGTTCAAGCGCCGCGATCGCTTCGGGCATTCGCTCGGGCTGTTCGTCGATCTGCTTTTTTGTACCTGCGAAAAATCGGATGTGCGGTGCACCTAGGATCGCGGCGTTGTCGATCCATTTCATTGCATCCTGAATTTGCTGTTTCAGCTTAGGGCCTTTTCCAACGGTAAAATCGTTGCCAATCGCCGTGCCGGAAATCGCAACGCCTTGTTCAAAGGCCTTACGCTTGAGCTCGAGGAAGTAGTCGTCGGTCGGTAGCGGATCGAAAAAGTAACTCGTCAATTCGGCGGCATCAAATCCGTGCATCGTGCAGTAGTCGATGAACCCCGCCATATCCATCGCAGGCCCGTCGTCGGCCGGTTCCTGTGGTCGCTCCTTCATGAACGAAAAATAGCTTCGGAACGAGTAGGCAGCTAACGCGAGTTGAAACCGTGGGGGGCCCGAACGTGCGATCGGCTCTCGAGCAATGCTAGATTTAGAAAACGAATGACACGCCAGAGCAGTGCTGGTTCCGGCTGCCAAGGCGCTCTGAATAAATTGACGTCGCTTCATCGTGATGCTCGTACTGACTTGAATGGAGTGCTGAGTTGAATGGAGTGGCAGAAAAACAGAGTGGTGCGACAACGCTATTCTGACACACTCAAAAGCCGCGTGTTGCAGTATTCTGCTCTGCAGGGTTACTTTTCGATACGTTGTTCAAATCGTTCGATCGATGTCGCTCGGCCATTCGCATCCGACTGGACAATCGCACCACACAGACGCACATCGTCCGTGGCGACGTGAAAATGACACGGCTGGAACGTGCGAGTCGTTTGCGTGACACGTTTGATGTCGCGACCAATGATACTCTCATACGGGCCGCACATGCCCACATCACACTGAAATGCGGTTCCACCGGGGAAGATACAAGCATCGGCGGTTGGCACATGAGTATGGGTGCCAAGCACCGCTGTCACTCGCCCGTCCAAGTAGCGTCCGATTGTTTGCTTATCGCTGGTCGCTTCGGCATGAACATCGACTACGATCTGATTTGTTTGATCGCCAATCTCCTCGAGCACCCGATCGATCGCGAGAAAAGGACAATCGACGGGACGCATGAAGACACGCCCCAGCAGCGACACGATCGCCAGCGAACTGCCGCCGCCGGTTTCCACGATCGTCCAGCATTTGCCAGGTGCCTCGGGAGGAAAGTTCGCCGGTTTGACGATTCGTTTACTTGTTTCGAGTGTTTTCGCGATCTCTTTCTCGCGATAGATATGATCCCCCAGCGTTATGCCGTCGATGCCTGCATCAATCAGACGACGAAACTGACGCGAGGTTAACCCCGACCCATCGGCCGCGTTTTCCGCATTGACGATCAATGCGTCCAAACGTAACTCTTTGCGCAACGGTTCGGCGTGTTGCAGCACGGCGGTGTAGCCTGGTTTACCGACAACATCACCGAGAAACAGGATTCGCATCAAATTCGATTTTTGTTAGACGGGTGAGACCACTTTGAGAATTGCGAGCACATGATACTCGCGAAGCGTCATGGACGCGACGACGTGCCGTATAGGCGATGCACATCCAACTTTCCACATCCAAACCGTGGGATCGCGAGATCGACGCCCAGTTAGAAGCGGAAGGAAGCGAAGAAAGATCGAGTGGCAAAGAAAACGGGATCAATCTTCGTCAAACTCACCTTCAAAGATATCCTCGCCCGCAAGCGTTTGCATGATCAATGGGCACCCTTCCTCGAGCATGTCGAGCACCTCACCGAACCCTTCGTCTTCGCCATAATAGGGGTCGGGAACGTCTTTGGGCCATTCGTCGTCGAGGTAGTCGCCGAACATGCGAATGTGAGATTTGGACCCTTTTCGCAAATCGTGCAGAAAGGCGTGGATCTCGGAATCCATGGCCAGGACCAAATCAAATCGCTTCGGATCAAGATCGGCGGCCGTGACCACTCGAGCACGACTGGTCAATTCATAACCTCTAGCTTCGGCTGCCGACCGCATTCTTGGATCGGCGAGTTCACCGACGTGGAAGCCTTGCGTCGCCGCCGAATCGACTTCCATATCGACACCGTATTCTTGGGCGAATCGTTTCATCACTGCTTCGCCGGCAGGCGACCGGCAGATATTTCCCATGCATACAAATAGGATTTTTTTTGTCATTGAAGTTGCACCCTACAAAGGTGTCTCGGAACACGGTTTCGGGTAATGTGAATTCGAGGTCAAGCAAGATTGAAGCATCACACATGACCACGATGATATTTTGTAATAACTCGCCAGCGGGCGCGTCCCTACTGATTGGGGGCAGCCATGTCGCAGCGCCACTGAGTATAACGTTTTGCGCCAAATTTGCAGGTGTGCACGGAGACAGAACAACCTTTGGTAGCAAGGAACGACCGATTCTCAGTCTTAACGAGTTTGACTTGCTAAATCCGAAGAGATCGGGGGGTGAGTGGGGAGGGTTTTGGATCGCCGTAAAATTTGGTATTCTGGCCGCCCATCTGAACACGACAGGCTTTTCACATGGCGGTGGCTACCGCTGAGACTGAAAATTCGAACTTCGTTTAGACGACGTTAAGTTGAGATTTCCCTTGAGACACCAGCGAGGGGATCATGCGAATTGAAGTGACGAAAATACTTTGGCGGTTTGCTTCACTTTTAGTACTACGAACGGTTCGTAACAAAAATCGCGAGTTATTTTCACAGGAGATGCGGTGTTTTTTTGCCGTCATGGCATAACGTTTCATAGGAGCCTCGCAGCGTCGATGACGCTGTTTTTTCTTTGGCTCTACCTTGCTCAGGTTTCGCCTGTTTCCGGTCAAGATCCGTCGATTAAACCGGACGCCGCGACGTCCCCCCAAGGTATCAGCGCTGACGCAAATGAACAACTGCTGGCGTTCGAGCAAACGGAATTCCCTGTCAACAACGAGGGCTATGTCTCGCTGAACTGGAACAAGGTTCCGGGTGCTAGCGAATACGTATTATTGGACGCTCAGCAACGCGTCCAATACCGTGGTGCCTTCCCT
>CAXBHV010001111.1:0-3144 GCA_963974855.1 uncultured Rhodopirellula sp.
GTGTCAGCCACGGGATGAACGCGATGGCGCTAACGGATCACGGCAACTTGCACGGTGCGCTAGAGTTTTATCGCAAGGCAAAAGGGGCCGGTATCAATCCGATTATCGGTTACGAAGCTTATATCGCGCCAGGCAGTCGGTTCGATAAGGGAGGCGCTCGCAGTAGTAAGGACGCCAGCTATCACTTGACGTTGCTGGCGAAAAATCGCGTCGGTTTCGGCAACCTCGTGAAGCTTGCTTCCGCCGCCTCGCTTGAAGGATTTTACTTCAAGCCGCGAATCGACAAAGAAATTCTGGAAAAGTACAGCGAGGGGCTGATCTGTTTGTCGGGCTGCGTTAGTAGCGAATTCAGCCGCGCCGTGATGAAGGGAGTCGACACCGCCGAGCATGAAAAAGAGGCTCGTGACATCGCCGGTTGGTTCCACAAAGTTTTCGATGATCGCTACTTCATCGAAATCATGAACAACGACGTGCAAATCCAAAAAATGCAATTGGAAGGTGCCGTCGATATCGCGAAACGGATGGGCTTGCCGCTGGTCGCGACAAGCGATTGTCACTACGTCGATCGTGAGGACTCCGAAGCTCAAGACATCATGTTGTGTATCAACACGGGGCGTTTTCGTACCGATACATCGCGGTTTAAAATGGAGAACGACCAGTTCTTCTTGCGCAGCCCCGATCAAATGTACGAAAAGTTCCCCGGGCTCGAGGACGCGGTCGCACGCAGCCAAGAGATCGCCAATACGGTCGATATCGAAATCGAGTTTGGAAAACACTTTTTCCCCAACTTCGAGTGTCCCGACGACAAGGCACCGATTGATTATTTGCGGGAACTTTGCGTGCAAGGATTGCTCGAACGCTATGAGGGCGATCCCGAGCGAATCGTCGATGGCGAGTTGTCCGAAGAGGTGATCGCGCGTTTGGATCGCGAACTCGGTGTGATCAAGAAACTCGGTTTCCCCACCTACTTTTTGATCGTTTGGGACTTCGTTAACTACGCTCGCGACCAAGGGATTGCTGCGACCGCTCGTGGTAGCGGTGTGGGGGCGATCGTTTGTTACGCGCTTTATATGTCGCACGTCTGTCCGCTGCGTTACGACTTACTGTTTGAACGGTTCTTGGACGAAAGTCGTACCGAGCCGCCTGATATCGATATCGACTTTGAAAAAGAACGGCGAACGGAGGTCATCGATTATGTGAAGCGGCGTTATGGCAGCGAGATGGTTTGCCAAATCGGGACGTTCGGAACGCTGGCCGCTCGTGCGGCGATCAAAGATACCGGACGGGCGCTCGGGATGCCGCTGGGGCGAGTCAACCAGATCACCGAAATGGTTCCTGACGAGCTGAAGATCACGATCAAGAAGTCACTCGAAAAGAGTGCTGACTTGAAAATGACCTACGACGGCGATCCCGAAGTTCGTGAAATGTTAGACCTGGCGATGAAGATCGAGGGTTTGGCGCGGAACATCGGAACGCATGCCGCCGCGGTGGTGATCGCCGACAAACCGCTGCCGGAGTACGTGCCGCTGACGCGGGTGCCGGGCAAGCAAGACGTGATCACTCAGTGGTCGATGAACGATGTCGAAGCGTCCGGGCTGCTGAAGATGGACTTCCTCGGTCTTCGTAACCTGACCATCATGAGCCGCACGGTCAAGTTGATCGAGCAAACGACGGGCAAAGTCGTCGATCCGCTCAAATTTCCATTGGACGACAAAGCCTCGTACGCATTGCTTCAGCGGGGTGAGACCAAGGGCGTGTTCCAGCTTGAGTCGGGCGGGATTCGCGATTTGTTGACCCGGATGAAGCCTGACCAGTTCAGCGACATCATCGCGACCGCCGCTCTGTATCGACCGGGTCCGCTCGAAGGCGGGATGGTTGACGATTACGTGAATATCAAACACGGTCGCCAAGAGCCTGAATACAAGCATCCCGTGCTCAAAGAAATTCTTGAAGAGACCAACTCGATCATGGTCTACCAAGAACAGGTGATGCGGATTCTGAACCGGTTGGGGAATGTGCCTCTCTCCAAAGCTTACACGTGTATTAAGGCGATCAGTAAGAAGAAAGAGTCCCTGATCAACCAGAACCATGATATTTTCATCGTTGGAAGTGTCGAAAATGGACTGGCTGAAAAAGATGCCGAAGACATTTGGAATCTAATCGTCAAGTTTGCGGGTTACGGTTTCAATAAATCGCACAGTACCGCGTACGCTTTGATCGCGTTTCAAACGGCCTACTTGAAGGCTCACTACCCGGTCGAATTCATGGCCGCATTGCTGTCGAGCGATATCTCGGGACGTAACTTTAAACGTAAAGATGCGTTGATCGAGCACATCGAGGATTGCGAACGGATGAACATCGAGGTCGTCAACCCCGATGTGAACCGAAGCGATTCTGACTTCTCGGTTGCCGATGGCAAAATCTTCTTTGCGCTTTCAGCCATTAAGGCCTGTGGAGGTGCAACGGCAATCTCGGTTGCCGAGGAACGCAAAAAGAATGGTCCTTACAAAGATATCTATGACTTCTGTGAACGTATTGACCAATCGGCTTGTAACAAGTCGGCGATCGAAACCTTGATCAAAGCCGGCGCCATGGACTGTTTCGGCGCCAAACGAAGTCAATTGGCTGCGGTGATCGAACGGGCGTTGCAGTCCGGAGCTGCGATCCAGGCGGACAAAAAGAGTGGACAAGCCAGTTTGTTTGGTGCGTTTGACGACGAAGAGGATCAAGAAGAAGCCAAGGCGTCGGCCCCTCTGCCCGAGATGGACGAGTGGCCCGAACGCGAAAAATTGGTGTACGAAAAGGAAGTCCTCGGATACTACCTCGATAGTCATCCGTTGGCCGAGTTCGAGCCCAAACTAGCCACCTTCCGAACTCACACGACCGACAGACTTGGCGATATCAAAGATCGCGGTGAAGTAACCCTTGGCGGGATGATCAGTTCGATCAAGATTGCTCACACCAAAAATCCGAAACCGGGAGCTCCGTCAAAGTACGCGAACTTTGACCTCGAAGACATGCAGGGCGCGATCCGCTGTATCGTGTGGCCCAAAGGGTTTGCCGATATTGGGCATCATATCCTTCCTGATGCGGTGGTGTTGGCGAAAGGCAAAGTCGATCGCCGCGGCGGCGGGGACGAGGCCA
>CAXBHV010001112.1:0-3137 GCA_963974855.1 uncultured Rhodopirellula sp.
GCCAAAGAAACTAACGTCGAGATTTAGACAATTGACAGTCTAAATTGCTTTCCGACTGAAATATCGAAATGACTCACCATCGATCCCAGGCCAAACTTCTGGTCTGGGATTTTTTCCGCTAAAGAGTTTCGACCCTCTTAATAATTTATCCATGACAATAACGATGAAGAAATTACCTGTGACAAAGCCGTTTTTCGCGTTCGCCATCGCAATGTTCGTGTCAACAATTGTTCTGACTATCCCTGGCTGTGGTGACTCACCCGTAACGACGGATCAAGACGAAATTACCCGATTTTTGGAAGAAAACCCTGAGGCTCAAAACTCAAAGGAAGAGGCGTCGAATTTGAAGTCCGACGAGTACAAGGGTATCGTTCGCACACCTGAAAAGGTCTGATTGGAGAGCATTGCCAACAAGTTCGCTCGTTCGATGCCTGACGGGAAATTGTGTTTTGGAAGCGGAGAGTCATAGACCATCACCGGAGAATGCGAAATCTCGAAGTTTATCCAGGATCACCCTGAACTAAAGGACGAGTCCGGCGAAGAAGAAAAAGCGGCCAAGCCCGAGGCTCCACCGACCAAACAATCGGTACGTCCATGCGACGCTTAATCCATTTTTCCACAAAATGATTCTGAAAACGGCGGAGCGACTAAGTCGCCCGCCGTTTTTTTTGGGTTTTACCCGCACGGAAATCAAAATCGAGGCATCTCCAAGCCGCCTGGCAATGGGCTGATCCCCCAATGGCAAATCGGCTTAGAACGGCATCCCCAATCGCTAAAGTCTATACACAAATAGGCATTCAGGGCGGGTGTCTCTATACACTTCTCACACGTGCAAAACACCTTTTCCAGCAGAAAAAACGCCTGCAAACGCTGCTGGCAAATGACTATAGACATACCGGCGTACCTATAGACTACGGGGGAAATAGCGTCTGTACATCTCTGATCACCTGTCTCGCCGGCATCTCTATATTCTTTGGTGTCCGCCACAAAACTGGTGGCACACGCATCACCCATCCGTTAAGGTACAGGCACGCAGTGCCCGTACCGGTGGTGAGTAAGGCTTATTCCTCCCCATTAACTTGCAGCCACCTTGACCGAGCATTCCTTTTCCGCTTGTTCATTGGAGTTCAGAGAGATGCAGAAGAGACCGAAACCTGGCTTTACATTGGTAGAGCTTCTTGTGGTGATCGCAATTATTGGTGTACTGGTGGGGTTATTATTGCCTGCCGTACAGGCCGCGCGCGAGGCGGCGAGACGGATGAGTTGCAGCAACAATGTGAAGCAGCTTGGTTTGGCGGTTCACAACTACCATTCCGCTTACAAACAGCTACCCAAATTGATGACGGGGACCTACGGCCCTGGAAATTTTGTGATCGCCGCAACGGGTCACAATCGTTTGGGACTTAGCGCGATGGTTGGCATGCTGCCGTTTTTCGAGCAGCAAGCGCTTTGGGAAAACATTAGTAACCCATTGGATGCGGATGGAAATCCGGCGACCACCAATGACGTTTGGCCGTCGATGGGTGGTACCCCATTGATGAATGCCAGCCACTTCGCAGTCAACGAATACAAGCCTTGGGTTACCGAAACACCTGCACTGCGATGTCCCAGTGATCCAGGTATTGGGTTACCTGCGGCCGCGCGATCCAACTATGCGTTTTGTACGGGTGATTCCTCCTACTTGAGCAACTGGGGTGCCTTGCGAGACAACGGCGTTGACAACTTTGCAACGCTGTCACGCGCGGCACAACGAGGCATGTTTATCGGTCGCAAGACGATGCGTTTCCGTGACGTCCTGGATGGGCTTGCCAACACCATCTGCATGGGCGAAATCGCAACCGACCTTGGTGATGAAGACGTTCGTACGCACGCCAAACGGTCAAGCATGACCAAAAGTGATTCGGGGCAAGGAATTCGTTTGGCCGGAGGAGCACTTTCGTGTGAGGACTTTAAGGACCCTGAGCGGCCACAGTTCTGGGCGTCAGGAACAACGGTGGGGAACTCAGAGCAACGCCGAGGCTACAAATGGGCTTCGGGTCGTCCGATCTATGCCCAGATCAACACGATTCTGCCACCGAACCGAGAGATTTGTATCGACCAAACCTATCACGGTAATTCGTTGATTGCTCCGCCCAGCAGTCGTCACCAAGGAGGCGTTCATGTCTTGATGGGTGACGGTGCGGTGAAATTCATTACCGACTCCATCGAAGCTGGCGACAGTAGCTCGTCCCAAGTTTGGGAAGGAGGGCCAGTGAAGCCCGGTTCGAAAAGCCCCTTTGGTTTGTGGGGTAAATTGGGCACACGTGCCGCCAAAGAAACCATCGACGAAGATTTCTAGTCTGCGAGTGGTTCGACTCTCTACAGCATCAAGTGGGAGACGAATTTGCTGCTGACTTTCTTAACACAAATTATCGAGCTAGCGACGTCAACCACGTCGCTAGCAACCCAATTCATACGGGAACATTAATAGAATGAACAATCAAAAGTACATTAACTTCCAACGGACGACCAACCGCTGCTTGGCTTCGCTGCTGGTTGCTGGTTGCCTAGTCGTCACCGCCGGCTGCGGGGGTGCAAACAGTGGAGAGGGAACGGCAACGAATATCGAAGAAATGAAGCAGTTTCTCGAAGACAATCCTGAACTGAGAGAATCAGAGCCTGAAACCAGTGATCTCAATTCCAATGAGTTTGAAGGAATTACGATCACACGCGAAAAGGTTTAGAATCTTTTTCAATCCATTCCGATTCACGAGACAAATCTCTGTCGAATGATCGGACTAAATCTCTGGTAAATCGAAAACGGCGGAGCGACTCAGTCGCTCCGCCGTTTTTTTAATTAGGCTTCCAAAAGTACTGGCGACTTTCGCTATGACCAGACGCGGGGACTGCGGAATCGCAGTCGGTTAGCCTCGTCGTCACCGACAAATTCTTCGGTTTCGGGATTGATGGTGAGTTTGCGTTTGAGGATCCACGCTAACGCGGCGGCATGACAGGCGACATGCGAACGACGCATTACGGTCGGATTGCAAACCGTTTGCTGGCGACTCTTGACGCAATCAAAGAAGTTGCGGGCGTGAGCGGAAACGTCGAGGCCGCGTACGCGTTTGCTTTGAGCCAATTCCTGGTTCAGGCTCGAC
>CAXBHV010001113.1:0-3137 GCA_963974855.1 uncultured Rhodopirellula sp.
AGTCAGCGACTACCCCTGATAAACCAACGTTGGGCGTGGTGGAAGCCGATGATGCATTCCAAATCGACGAGTACTTTCATCAATGGAGTAGTCACGATGCAAAAATCGCGTACTTGCATAACCTCCATGGCCTAGCAATGGTCCTGCGGTTCAAGGGGCGTTCGGACTATGCTGCTCAAAAATATCGCTGGCTATCAGCGCAAGTCGAGGACACTCTGACGCTGTTGATGCGAACAACTGTTAGAGATCATGCCGGTGGTGACATTGAAGTGAAACTGTACGAACGCCTCATTAACACACTCGAACGACTTGGCGACTGTAATTTATTTGGTGATCCCGCTTTACGAGATCCCAAGGAAGCGATTGATGATTATCGGCGTGCGTTGGCACGTTGCCATCGCGTTTCCGAAGGCAGGCAAAGTGGTCTGCGTTGCCAGTTGTTGTATAAACTCGCCCTCGGAATGGCGCTACCGCCGGTCTCAGTGGAGGGCAATGTGCAAGATAGTGGGCTGGCGCTCACCATTTGCGACGAGGCCGATCGAATTTACGAACAGCTTTATCGCACCGCTGATCCCGTAGACGATGGCCAACGCGAACCGGGAAGTATGCTTCTGGCATTGGGCGAATTGGTAACTCGAATCGTAACCTTGGTACATGTGAGCGATGGACACGCCACCACGATCGATACGAGTCAGATGCAAGCGGTCACGAATCTGCGAGACGCGCTCCAAGATTTTCGGGACCGGAACGGACCGCATTTACATCGTGACCAAATCGAAATCTGTTTGATTGGTGCTCGCGTGCTGCTAGAACACGCAAATGAGCCGAACAGGTTTCTCTTCAGCGAGGATACGGAACTCTTGCAAAGTTATTGCCGCTTGGCACTGACGCCCTATCAAATCACTTTCGATTCCACTTCGGGATCATCGACACGCGGAGAAACGACTGCCTACTTGCGTCCGTACTATGACTGTGTGATTAGGGCAAAGTTGCAATCGTCGCCCAAGCAGATCACCGACTTATTAGAAATCCAGTCTGAAGCAACTCGTGGTGAATACTATGTGAAACCTGAGCACGCTATGCCGACGTTCGCATTGTATGTAATGGACGATCAGTGTTATTTATTGGTGGACTTGCCGCGCGGCGCAAGCCGCTGTGTCGAGCTCTCTAACCAATATCGAATCGACGAAGTACGCAGCGCCTGTTTGGGAGAGACTGAACCACTGGAGTTGCCGCGAGAGGTTTTCAAAGAACTTTTGGCCTGGAAACTTTCGCGAACTGACTCGGAACAGTTAACGGACGTGAGTTGCCACTGGAAGGATCCTATTCATCAATTTGTTCCTTTGGCGTTGGCAAATGCCGAGCAAGGTGGAGATACCGTTTTGGTATCAAGAGCTGCTGAGGACATTTTTCCATTCATGCTGCCGAGCGGGTTCCGAGGACTATGAACTCCCTCTTGTCTTGCATGGTCGCAGCACTCAACGTCGGACTTGTTGGAACCCGATTGATTAAAAGGGTGAATCGTCGGGAATTCTTCCCGCAATATCGCGGCAATTTACTCACCAAGCGGATCTTCCGGCCAAGACTGGACCTTTTCGTTCACGTTCGGAAGAAAATGTTCGGAATTACTCCAAGAAAAGCTTTGCCGGGGTTAGTTTAGGTGTTCGAGTTACATACCAAGATCTCGCTCGATTGCTTCAATCAAATCCCGTGGGCTTTCGATTTCTCCTCCATCTTCTTAGCTCGGCGAATTAAATTCGATGCGCTGTCTGGATGCGATAAGCCAAAACGGGACGAGATTCTTGGCAATGGTTCGATCGTCCATCGCCGACAAAGCAAAGCAGCGATCTCGCCATGAGTCGCAGCACTGCGAAACTTGGACTATTCCGATTCGTCAACTTCATGGAACGTCGCTGTTTCGCGGATGATCTCATCAGCCATCACGGCATTTGAACGTTCTACCGCTCACTGGATTTGACCTTCACCGAGGAGCAGTACGGCAAGCGGTCGCTTCATCTTTCCTCGCCGCTCGACGATGCATCATTAAAATCCATCCGTTGACTAGGGACCAAATCGTCAATTCCACGACGCCGCTTGGTTTCGCGATCGTTGACCCTGACACTGTGGTTAATCATGCCATTGCACCAAGTGGTCGCATCATCAAACCAGGAAGGGGAAAGGGGGCAGCAGCCGTTTCGGTCAATTATGCAAACTCGCGTGGGGAGATGGGGTTTATGCCAACCCCAAATCAGGAGCTTGATCGATGCCCAGACCTCCGCGTGCCAACGTTGATGGTGAGATCTGCCATGCTCTAAGTTATGGCAACGGACGGATGAACCTGTTACATACGGACGCCGGCTACGAATCGATCGGTCGAATTCAGTCCTCCGGTGACTTGGCCTGGATTGAGTAAACGGGGCGAAAATGCGATCTGAAATGCACCTTGAGAAAGCGTGGCCGTCAACGAACGTCTTCCCAAGCCACTAACTAGGCACCTTCTCTTTTTTTTCTCCTCCAATTCACAAGTGTGCAACGCCAGTTCTACAAGATTTGGCGTATTCCGTACAACAACCCGTTTCTTCTAGGACGCTAGCAGTGAAGGTTGATAATAAAATCGACTACTCAGGTAAGCATGTCACGAACAATCTTGCCAAGCGTACTAGAAACGGAGTGTTCAATAATAGTTTTAACAATGGTCAGGTGACCACGAATAACAATCCAGCGTTCAAGCCAGGGATTCTTGGCAGCGAGCGACTCGATATATTCCGTTTGCAGGTCAGAAATCGCTTCCGCAAAGACGCGTTCAAATACTTTCCGGGAGTAAATAATGGAAAGAATTGCCCTAACACGTTGGCCAGGCGGTTGGAGGATGTTTGGATGTGCGTCGACTTCGAGTTCAGAAATTTCGATTTTCGCATATGAACTCTGAGTCGTCGGTCCTTTCAGGTTTTCCAAAATATGTCGGTGGGAAAGATGCATTAGGCTCAAGACCGTCTTACTTTTGATGCCGATTATTCGCATTGCAGTTACAAATAAAATTCGGAGCTCTAACCAAAAATCCGCCTCGTTCACGTAGTATAGATCGAAGATCTGACTTCGCCGCACATCTTCAAGTGACTCATCACGCGACAGAGTAA
>CAXBHV010001114.1:0-3132 GCA_963974855.1 uncultured Rhodopirellula sp.
CTGCGGTACAGGCCGGAAGAAAAACTCACCCCCAATATCCGACGTCAATACCAAAGTTTTAGCGGTCCACGCTTAGGCCGGAGGCCGACACATCAAATGCGGAAAGGGGGCGGCCTCAAGCCAAAGCCAGTCACCCACATGTCACGGCTAACCAAATCAATTGCCACTACCAAATTCAAAGCGGCGAGCGAATCTAGATGGCAGATACCATCGGGTGCATCCGGATGAAGGAGGTGGGGATGAATCGAAGGAAAGACGATTGAAAAGGCAATATTATAGATGCCAATTGCATGGGATGTGCTTGATGACAGGCTAGAAGCCAATCCCACATTGAAGATGTGGCGCAATAAAAAACCCGCCTGTTGAGAGCGAAGTGCAACTCAACAGACGGGCATGTCTCGCAGTACCATCGAAGATGATCGCGAGTGGGGTGGCTGCGCCGAAGCATCAGCCCGCCGACTTAAAACTACGGGTTACCACCCCGTTGGCAAGTACAGCAATAATCCACTTGATCACCTCCTTTCACAATCTTGTTTGACGATTTCAACCCGGGTGCCAACCAGAGAGGATTGAAGATCGTACGGAAAGTTTCGTTGCGACGCGTTATCGCAACACGGCAATCCTCATTATCACTACCAACACAAGCGAAGGCAAGTATTTCAGAGGACATTTTTTGAGACGATCTGTACGGCGATA
This sequence comes from uncultured Rhodopirellula sp., assembly GCA_963974855.1. Taxonomy (GTDB): domain Bacteria; phylum Planctomycetota; class Planctomycetia; order Pirellulales; family Pirellulaceae; genus Novipirellula. Next base: position 697 of record CAXBHV010001114.1, read on the forward strand.
GGGTTCGCAAGATTTGGCCAAATTTGAATAAATTTCAGCCCGAGAGGATTGCCGACTTGTTCCGACGTCATCGACACGGGGTAAGCGTTTGAATCAGTTCGCAATTCATGGGCGAATGAACAAAAGTCTTCGTGACTTTTGCCAAGCCTGCTAGACGCCTGCAAAGGCGGCGATCGCTTCGCTCGGACGGTGAGCCTGCAAAAGCTCGAGCAATTCCGCAGGCGCCTGTAGCGATTTTGAGTCGGCGGCAGCAGCGACAATACTGTGACGAATCGCTTCGCTTCCGATCCGATCAAAGCTGGCGTACCACCCGCCGCGAGGGCGATAGCCGAGCCCACCTGCCATCGCAATCTCAACTTGCTCCAGCGTTTGGGCGACACCTTGGCGAAGCAACAATGCCGACTCGATCCACATCGCCAGACTCAGTCGGTTCTGCACGTCGCCGGCTGAAAACGCTCTTGTATTGCGTGAGTATTTTTCCTGAATCTCAACCGCGGCGGGCGACAGCGACTGAGTGCGATGACCGTCCGGGTAATCGTAAAACCCACCACCACTGAACCGTCCGCCGCGCCCCTTTTTGATCATGGCCGGCAACATCGGCGATGCATCGATACGCGTCGGAAACGATTGCCAATAAACACGTCCGGCGTCGAACATGGTTCGTGAACCGATCAAGTCGATTAATTCCAGAGGCGACATCGGCATCCCAAATCGAATTGCCGCTTCCTCAATCTGTTCTGCCGTCGCACCTTGACTGAGCAGCAACATCGCCTCGTTCAGGTAAGGCGAGAGCATACGATTGACGATGAACCCTGGTGCGTCGGCAACCCCCAGAGGCGAACGATCGAGCCGTCGCACGTGCTCTGTGACCGCCGCCAAATTTGCCGCCGTAGTGTCAGCCGTGGGGATCACCTCGACCGCATCACGTGATTCCACCGGCATGAAAAAATGCATACCGATCAGACGCGATGGATCAGTAAGCGAGGACGCGATATCGCCGATGCGAAGCGTGGAAGTATTGCTACAAAAAATCCAATCTTCGCTAAGGAACCGCTCGACATGCCGGAAAAAGTCTTGCTTGACCTGCAACCGCTCGACAATCGATTCGATCAGGATCGGGCTCGAGTCGGCTGCGACGTGGTCGCGATGCGTCAAGTCAATCATCGTCATATCGGCGACATCGGATCGTGGCTCGGAAATTTCCCATTCCAGCGGGTTCAAATCGATTTCATCGACGCATCTCCAAAACGCCTCGAGATTCTGGTCGGCAATCGTGACCGACATCTTGGCTGTCAAGTGAGCACTGACAATCGCGCGTCCCACCACCCCCAATCCAACTAGCAGTGTACGAGGCCGCGACATGATCAAAATCCAAAAAGGGGGGGCAAGCGTGGAGGCGAGTGGGCAATCCTTCGCAAAGTGCCCATTCTGCCGCAATTTTACGCGTTTTGATAGACGCTGCATTCCTCGCCAAAACGGTTGCCTCCTACGCAAATACCAGAATTCCGTTTAGATTTACGCTTTCAATGGAAACAGCTGGCTTCAACGATCCCCTTCCGCGAAATTTGTGTTTGATGCGATTTACAAAAATGCACGGTGCTGGCAACGACTACGTTTACGTCGATTGCTTTGCCGAAAACCTTGATCACTGCGACATTGCCGAGCTGGCAAAGTCCATTTCGCATCGCCATTACGGCGTTGGCGGTGACGGCATGATCCTGATTCGCCCCAGCAAGTTGGCGGACGCACGAATGCAGATGTTGAATGCCGACGGCAGCGAAAGCGAGATGTGCGGCAACGGCATTCGCTGTGTCGCAAAATATGTCTACGACCATGCAATTGCCCAAAAAGAAAACTTGAAAATCGAATCGGGTGGATGTGTACTCGACCTATCGCTCGCAATCGGCGGCGATGGCAAAGTCGAAACGGTGACCGTCGACATGGGCGAACCGATCCTCGAAGCATCCGACGTCCCCACGTCGATCGTCGAAAGCGGCAAGGTCGTGGAGCACGAAATCGAAATCGATGGCCACAAACTGGCAATCACCTGTGTTTCGATGGGCAATCCCCACTGTGTCATTTTTGTTCCCGAAGCGACCGATGAATTGGTACTCGGGCTCGGCCCCAAGATCGAAACGGACCCGCGTTTCCCCAAGCGAATTAATGTCGAGTTTGTCGAAGTCATCTCGAAAGACGAAGTGCGGCAGCGGACGTGGGAACGCGGTAGCGGCGAGACCTGGGCGTGTGGCACCGGTGCATCCGCCGTTTGCGTCGCAGGTGTGTTGACCGGGAAAACCAATCGCAAGATTTTAAATCATCTGCTTGGCGGTGATCTGACACTCGAGTGGTCCGAGTCGAGCGGGCACGTGATGATGACCGGCGGTGCCGTCGAAGTCTTTTCCGGAGAGTGGAACGCGTGAGTGATGCTGCACTATC
>CAXBHV010001115.1:0-3130 GCA_963974855.1 uncultured Rhodopirellula sp.
GACATCGGGACTGTTAAAGCGATTGCACGAGCCGATTCCCACAGCCGCTCGAGATGTTGCTGCAATCGAAACACAGTACCGCTGTAGATTCGCATGCCCTCAAAAACACCATCGCCGTAAAGTAAACCATGGTCAAAAACGCTGATTTTGGCGTTTTCGCGGTCGAAGTACTGGCCGTTGATATAGATTTTGCGATTCATTAGTACGAGAGGCTATGGGAATGGATGAAATGGAGTGGGGAATGCGGTAATGCTAATCAATATCCTGGGCCGTGACAGCGCGGACAACTTCGGCATCGAAGTAGTTGATCTCCATCGCGGCATCCACCACGATCGATTGGGCCGCGATGCCGCTGCTGCGCGGGCTCAGTAAGAACGCAGCCGTGTTAGCAACTTCGTCCGTGGAAATGGCACGGCCACGGGGGATGACTTTTTCAGCGTACAAATACGAGTCCACATAGCCTGGGATGCCAGCCGACGCACTTGTCTTCAACAAACCGGCCGAGACCGCATTGAATCGAACTTCGCTGAAGCGGCTGAACGATTTCGTCAAAAAAGCCAGTGACGATTCGAGTGCCGCCTTGATCGGTGCCATGAATCCGTAGCTTTCGCTGGCCATACGTGTTGTGCTAATCCCGATCGTAACCACCGACGCTTGTTTGGCGAATCGATCGCGAAGTGCATTACAAACGGCGATCAGAGAGTAGGCCGAGATATCAACGGCCTGCAGAAATTGGCGACGCGTCGTCTCGTGGAACGGGCGTATGCCTTCGGGGTAGTCGGCAAACGCGATCGAGTGGACCAAACCATCAATTATGATCCCGTCCGCTGTAAGCGTATTGGCCAGCTGATCAATCTGAGCTTGATCTTCGACATCACAAACCAACACGGTCTCACCACTTAGTAATTTGCCAAGACTCTCTTTGCGCGATTCACTTCGCACGCTGTAAATCACGTTCGCGCCAGCGGCACGTAGCACTTTAGCGATGGCAAACGCAACGCTTTTTTTGTTGGCCACGCCCATGATCAAAATCGTCTTATAACGAAGAGACAAAAAGTCGGCGACGGGTTCGTTGGGTTCGGTCGAATTCACAGCAGTATCAAATTATGGGAAAGGGTGTCGAAGCAGCGAATCGAAGTGAAATACCGTGGTCATTATATGAGCCGACGGCGCTAGCCGCGTGCCCGCCAACATTGCCTAGCAAATGCCCGCGACTAGTGGGCTGTCGATATTACCGAAATGGAAATTGCAATAGTGAGCCGTGGGCCGTAAGGCACCGGATGAATGACGTATGCGATGTACACTTCGACCGACTTATCCGGGATTGGCCACGGTACAGGCGAAGTTTAGTCGTGCGGTGACTTTCCCGCCAAGTAGCATTTTGCCCGTCAGGAAAAATGCATTGCTGACGTGATCTTCCAATTTGGCGTGAATTTCGACAGTATCGCCCGGGCGAACCATGTTTTTGAATTTCACATTGTCCAGTCGTGTTGCGACTGGCACCGAACCTTCGGGCATTTCAGCAGTTTGGGCCAGCAGGATCGCGCCGGCTTGCAAACAGCATTCGCACTGGATCACACCAGGCACTATCGGGTGGCCTGGGAAATGCCCTTGCACAAAAAACTCGTCTTCGCTGAACGTTTTTTTGCAAACGATTTCGGTTTCGGTCATCGAGACGATTTCGTCAACAAGTCGCATCGGTTTGCGATGCGGAATTAACTTTTCGATTTGGTCAATAGTCATACGGGAACGTAGGGGTGGAGTGGAATTGCCAACGTCGTGAGGGTGAATAATTCTCTGCAAGCTCAGCTTATGATTGTTCGTAGGCTTCCGCGAGGGCGCCGATCACGGACGCCTGGTCACCACATTGCGAAAACGATAGTCCCTCAAGGTTGCGAAACCCATCAAGTGCGTGGCGGTAATATGCCTGTTCGGCTTGTTTGACATAACGGCGACGCAACTCGTCCGACAAGTCGCAAACGCCGCCACCGATGACGAGCAAATCGAAGTCGCCGATGTAATTGATGATCAACATGGCAACGCCGAGTGCGGCCGCTTGATCATCGAACAACTCGACTGCCAATGCATCTCCTGCGGCCGCCAATTCTCGAAGCTGTTTGGCCTTGTCCTTCATCGAACAATCAAGCGAGTTCAGCGGATGATCGCTCCATTGCGGCAACGTCAAGCGATAACCGAGTTGATGAGTCAACGCGGTAAGCGAGACAGCGGACTCCGCCGAACTATAAGCGTTACCCACTTTTAATTGACGATCATGGTCGTAACGAAACGAATCATGAGGCAAGAACATGTGTCCCGCATGTCCCGCACGTCCTTCGCGTCCGCGGACTACTTTTCCTCGCGAAACTTCGCCACCGCCGAGTCCCGTGCCCACGGCCAGAAAAAACAACGAGTCGAGCTTGTCGGGTTGATGATCATCCGGATCGATCGGCGGTGCGTCTTTCCACGCAAGCTTGTCAGTGCGAATCACATACTCGCCAAGGGCCGCAGCCTGTCCGTCACCCAGGTAACGAACCGGCGTTTTTCCTCCGGATTTCGACAAACGAGATTCCAAGTTTTCACGAATCCCAAAGTTGACCCAATCGGGGTGAGCCAGATTGGGCGTGGTCAACAACACGCCGTCGAGCGTAGCGGGGCCGGGCGTCGCAATGACCACGGACTGTACGTCGGCGATGGTCCCGTCGAGACTTTGTAGGTTGCTGATCACTGCGTTATGAAGGTCTTCGACGGTCGCCGTTGGCCCCTCACTGGACTGTGTCCGGAATTGATCCGAGATTCGCAGGATCTCGCGTTTCTCGTTTCCGATCGCCACCGTTGACGTGGTTCCACCAACATCGATACCCACAAAAAATGGAGCCCAACATCAGAATAACAGTGATTGTCCGTCCAAAGTAGACCCAAGATTAGATCTACGGGGCGCCCCGCTTTAATAGATTGTCGCTGATCGCTCTGCGATCAGTACATTGGATCGCGGGGGACGTACAGCTTATTACTTTTTATTACTTTGGTAGCTTCCTTCGCCAGAAGGTGGTGATTGGCATTAGACGCCAACAATCCACGCTCTGGCGAGCGTGGCTACTGGAAAATCGTTCACGGCGTTGGGCAGAGCCTG
>CAXBHV010001116.1:0-3129 GCA_963974855.1 uncultured Rhodopirellula sp.
CAAAGAAGACTGCACCAAAGAAGACTGCACCAAAGAAGACTGCACCAAAGAAGACTGCACCAAAGAAGACCGCACCAAAGAAGACCGCACCAAAGAAGACCGCACCAAAGAACTAATACAGCGTCTGTTACCACCAGCGGAATTGCACGAATGAGCGTAAGCAGGCGATTGAGGCTGATTCGATAGAATGCACCTTTTCTCGATTAAAATTCATCACCGCTGAATTTTTGTCAATCAGTCGCTGACAGAGTATGGCCGAAGGGCATAGAAATTGCCGATAACGGGCAACCAAACAACTGACTAAGCGTTGGCTTCGCTGTGGGTGTCGGGTTCGATGTGGACGTGGACGTCGCGGACTCGTGGCATTTCGATTAGCAACATATCTTTGACGTCGTGGCCGATCCGGTGGCCTTCTTGGACCGTCATCTCGCCGGGGACTTGCACGTGGATTTCGACGAAAAATTCGAGCCCACTTTTGCGGATCCGCAACTTCTCGACATACGACACGCCCGCGACCGCTTCGGCGACAGCGCGGGCTCGCGCGACAGTCGCCTCGTCCGCTTGCTGATCCATCATCTCGCGTGCAGTGCTAGTGAAAATCCGGATTCCGGTGATCACTAACATGCCACAAACACACAATGCGGCGATCGGATCGATGTACGGCCCCCAGGCACCCATGTACGGAGACAATAATAATGAAACCGCAACGGCGGCCGATCCTAGTGCGTCGCTGCGATGATCCCACGCGGTCGCTCGCAGCGCCGATGAATCGAGTCGCTTGGCAACGCGGGCGGTGAACCGATACGTCACCTCTTTGACTAATGCACAGACGGCTGCGATCCAACCGGCTAACGCTGCGGGGACTCGCAAGTCGCCGCCGAATCGCTTTGCGGTTTCGATTGCCAACAATCCGGCACTAAATGCGACAAGCAGTGCAACGCACAAACCGGCAATCGATTCGGCTTTGGTGTGACCATAGGGATGATCGTCGTCCTCTTCGAGCTGCGCGACACTCAATGCCCCGCGCACCGCCAGTGCGCTAGCGACATCTCCGATGGAATTGACCGCGTCAGCAATCAAGGCAGCGGAACCGGTCACGATCCCGCCCGTCATTTTTGCGATGACCAAGACGACATTGACACCCAATCCCCATACCGCCGCGCGGCCCGCGTCAACGTAAACACGTTGACGCACCGCAATGGTCGCTTCGTCTCGAGGTGGGGAGATCGACAAGGGCGAAATCTCTGAGGTGGGGGCGTTCGACGCATTCGATGAACGTCAACTTTCAAGCTTATCGTACCGCCAAACCATTCCAATTGAACCAGGGCAATTTCCGGATTCATCCCCCCACTGCGGCGAACCGTGACCTACGTTTTTCCAACGTGTGTCCGCATTTCCGTACTTTGCCTGCCTCAACCGTTGCCTGCGAAAACGAATCCATGAGCCATCGCCCCGCCCAGACCGCAAAACCGGAACAAACCGGTTTGTCGACCCTTTGGTTTGCTGCCACGACGCTGCTTGGCGCTTTCTTGGTATTCCAAGTCCAACCGGTGATCAGCAAATGTGTGCTGCCGTGGTTCGGTGGCACGCCAGCAGTCTGGACCACTTGCATGCTGTTTTTCCAGCTGCTGTTGTTTGCTGGCTATTTGTATGCGCACGTTCTTAAAAGTTATTTCAAACCTGCCATTCAAGGCATGATCCATTTGTCGCTGTTAAGCGCCGCCGCATTGAGCTTGCCGATTGAACCGTCGGATGCCTGGAAACCCAGTGGTGCGGAATCGCCGACACTCTATTTGCTTTGGATGCTGTTGTGTCACGTCGGGCTGCCCTATTTTGTGCTCTCCAGTACCGGACCGCTGATCCAAGCATGGCTTAGCTACCAAGATTCAAGTGACAAGATCTATCGGCTTTACGCACTCTCGAACGCCGGTTCACTACTAGCACTGCTGAGCTATCCCTTTGCGGTCGAACCGTTCTTGTCGGTATCAAATCAATCGATGGTGTGGTCGCTGATGTTTTGTGCTTTCGTCTTGATCCAAAGCGTGGTTGCGATTCGGCTGTTCCGCGTCGTCGATCGCAGCGAGAAGCAGCCGACTACATCCACACTCGCGTCCAGCACCTCAGGTCAAATCCCGTGGCAACACCGTCTGGCATGGGTGGTGCTGCCGGCGTTCGCATCGACATTACTGCTTGTTGTTACGAATCACGTCTGCCAAGACGTCGCCGTGATCCCGTTTTTGTGGGTGCTGCCGCTGAGTCTGTACCTACTCAGCTTCATCATCTGCTTTGATTCGCCACAGTGGTACAAACCAAAATGGATTGCGTTAGTCAGTATTTTGGCGATCGCAGCGCTCCGAAACAAATATTTGCTGCCCTTCTCGTTTCAACTGCTCACCGAAGCCAGCTGTTACATGGTGCTGCTATTGGGCGTGTGCTTGTTGTGTCATGGCGAAGTTGCTCGCGTGAAACCCGCGCCACAGTGGTTGACCCAGTACTATGCGTTACTTTCCGCTGGCGGTGCGATCGGCGGTTTGATTGTCGCGGTGGCTTGTCCGTTGTTGTTCAACAATTTCACTGAACTTCCGTTGGCGTTGTCGGTTGCTTCGGCGCTAGCCGTGGTGATCTTTTTCGCCAGTCGAGGTTGGCAGTTGGCCGACTACGACTGGAACGCCGCTCGGCGAATCAAGATTGTAGTGGTCGTGGTAATGGCGTTGCCGATCATTGATTTGTCGATGAAAGGCCACGCCTCGGCGATCGCATCGGACCGCAACTTTTTCGGAGTGCTGCGAGTGCATCGCGACGAGGAAGGGACCCATTTGGTCCATGGCCGCACGATTCATGGCATGCAGCGACCGGGCGAAGCTGCGTCGCAACCGACCGCCTACTACTATTACGACAGCGGTGTCGGTCGCGTGATCTCGGTGCTGCAAGAACGCTCGCCATCGATCAAAACTAGCGTGATCGGTCTGGGCTGTGGCGTGCTTGCCAGCTACGGACGCACGGAGGACGAATTCGACATGATCGAAATCAATCCTGCGATCCAGCGAATCGCTGGCGAACATTTTACGTTTATGAGTGATTGTCCTTCAACGATTCGGCACCATCTCGGCGATGGCCGGTTGGTGATGG
>CAXBHV010001117.1:0-3129 GCA_963974855.1 uncultured Rhodopirellula sp.
CAGAAGGTGGTGATTCGCAATGGATGCCACCAATCCACGCTCTGGCGAGCGTAGCTACGAAACGCAAATGCTGTAATTTCTAGCCTAAAAATCAATTACGGCGTTAGGTTCCTGCCTGGGAACCAGGGGTGGAGTTCAACGAGAATTGTCGCAAAAACGCGACGTTTCCGTTCTGGCGCCGGCAGCCACTGGTTGCTGCCAATCTCACGATTAGCAGTGAAACTGCGTTAATCGCTAGAGACTCGCGGGCTCACGCACAGGAGCGTCTGGACCGAAGCAGATGCGTCTAAATTTCTGGTGAGTTTCCCCCAGCGTGACGGTATTGCGAAATGAATTCCAGTGGCCAGCGTCAGCTTCCTCACAGACAATCACGGTTCGGTTGGGATCAAATTCTCGCAGGCTCGCCGGACCACCTTGAGCGCCAATCCCGTTTACGATTACAAGCGACTGCGTCTCAGGCGATGAGTAAACGGGATCGATTCCGAGAGAGGGCAGCATTTCGGCCAAAAAATCAAAACCGTGAGTCAGCATCCGCATGTACCCCACTCTTTTTAAACTTCGATCTATTTGGGGCGCCGGTTCGGAAAGCGACGCGATTCGAGCAAGCTCGCGTCGTGTAGCATCGATCACCGAGGAAAGCGAGTGAAACTTTAAACGTTGCACGATTTCGCTAGGCGGAAATTCGACCTTATCCCATGGTTCCCAGTTTCCTGCGGCAATCCAACCCACCAGCACCGCAAGCTTGATGCACTCGACTTGGTCGCGCTGAGTAGACTCCAACTTCGAAAGATGGTCATAGGAGCTTTCTAGTTCTCCGAGTGGCCAACAGATCTCAACTGGAATATTCCATCGGCCCAGCAGTTTGGACATCGTCTTTGATTGCGACATCCCAAAAATTCGCTGCTCCATTTCGCTCAACGAACTTTCGGTTTGGGCTGCGACCTCGGTCATGATGCTGTATTCCTCAGGAAACTCGGTACACAGACCGACACGACCCTGTGAATGCATGACCGCCCCGAGTACAAGGCCGGCGGTTTCACTTCGTTCGCGTTGATCGCCGAGTATCTGGGCAGCAATACTTGCTGCCGTACTGCGTCGCCAAAGTAGTTCGGCATCCAATCCGGAAAAGCGACGATCTCGTAAAGTGTTGCAGGCGCTTGCCCCAAGCGCCAGCTCACCAATTCGTCGACGACCAATCCGGTTGACGATCAAAACCATATCGCTAATCCGCTGACCAATTGGGTTGTAATGGCTGCTATTACCCAGTCGCAAGATCTCCGATGCTAGAAATGGCTCCATTTCGATTCGAGCCACAATATCACGTGTCTCTACTTCGTTGTCGAGAGTCAATTGGTAAATTTCAATCGACGTGGGAGACATCGGCAACGCAGCGAACACATCATCCAATTTGTCGTTCACCGAAATACTTTCGGGCAGCTTTCGCGGTTCGGGTGACGACGTGGCCAACTCCTTCGTCGCGTCGGTTTGGGCGCCAGGCGAACTGGTATCGGTGGCCGTTGAATCCTCGTTCTGCTTCGCTTTGTCCGCAGCCAGACGACGTCGCGACACCAGCATCTTCATCTTCGCAGCAAATGCTTTGTAATCCGTCGGCTTAAAAACGATGTCGTCGACACCACGCAGCATCAAATCTTTGACAATCCGCGGCTCCACGACCGACGTGTGCACTGCAATGACGGGCGGATGCTGCAGCGCCAACAGCTGCACAACGAGAGCATGTCCATGCATATTGGGCATGCGGATATCAGTAACGACCAAGTCAAATGAGTGACTCTCCAACATCGACAACGCTTGTGCCCCGTCGCTCGCCCCCAAGCACTGGAATCCTTCTGTACCAAGTGCGAACTCCAACATTTGCCGAGGAATCTCTTCGTCGTCGACGACCATCGCCAAAAATTTAGGTTGCTCCATGACTCGTTGTTCCATGCAAATTTTAACCAGAATCAAAGCGGTGACATTTTCGCTGGCTCACCAAATCACTGTCCTGAATCAATATTATTATATCTCTGGTTATTGCGACTGTTTTATTTCGTTAGCCGAATGTGTTAGCGTCACAACGTTTCAGTACTGCCAGTTTCTGTGAGCCGACGGCGCTAGCCGCGGGCCTTTTAAAGTGGATTTCAAGCCGGCCCGCAACTTGCGCCGACCTTGATCGATCATCACGCAAGGTCTGATCCAAGAATGCGTCTACACAATTCGAAGTACCATCTAATTGATAACAAGCATTTGCAGCGAACAAAAGGCATTTCCCGCAGGTAGCATTCGAATCTAGCCAATTTGTTTCAAAAAGAATGCGGTCCGACATCATTTGCCGGCGTGCTCGCATGCCGAGCGGCGTGCAACTTCGGCAAAACACCCCTCAATCGTGGCTCTTAATTGGGTCGGGTCGAAAGGCTTGGCCAGATACTCATCCATACCCGCAGCGAGACAGCGTTCTCGGTCGCCTTGAATTGCATTGGCAGTCAATGCGACGATCACGACTTGCGAATCCATTCGCTTTCCGGATTCTCTTTCCCGAATACGTTTCGTTGTAACGTAACCGTCCATGATCGGCATTTGACAATCCATCAGTACGATGTCGTACGTTTTTGTCTCCAGTGCTTCGAGCACTTCGACGCCGTTCTCGACCACATCACAGTTCCAACCAAATCGCGAAAGCATCTCTCGCGTAAAGAGCTGGTTGATTTTGTTGTCTTCGGCCAACAGAATGCGGGTATCTGCCAAGTTGATATCATTCGTCTCTGTTTGTTCTGGCTTTTGTTCCAGATCCTCTGGCGAGGGTACAGTATCGACGGACAATCCAAATTTGGCTGTAAACCAGAATCGCGAGCCGACTCCTTCACGACTTTCGACGCCAATTTGTCCGCCCATCTTTTCGACGATTGCCTTGGAGATCGACAATCCCAGACCCGACCCTCCATATTTTCGGCTGACCGAACTATCTACTTGTGAAAACGATTGAAACAGTCGATCGACTCGGTCGGCGGGAATCCCGATTCCAGTATCCGAGATCGAAAACAATAGGGTGACACTATCGTCCGTTCGTTCTTGGGGTTCTGCCTTTAAATTGATCTCGCCATGTTCGGTGAATTTGATCGCGTTGATCAGCAG
>CAXBHV010001118.1:0-3129 GCA_963974855.1 uncultured Rhodopirellula sp.
GCCCTGCTGGCACTGGCCTATTGCCGCGAATAAGGCGGCTTGAGGGTGCGTGGCTTGATCGAATCGTTCTCGCCAACGATGTCTTTTTGACGTGCGTCGCAGGCTCGCGATGGTTGACAGTTTGCCGTTAGCCGCGACGCGTCCGTGTTTTGCACGTTTTGTCGATCCGATCACCTTTCGTCGTCTACTCGACACCCTGGATGGTTTGTTGATAATCGCGGGCTAAGTAGCTCGTAAATCACCACTCCATCTTTTGGGAATTGAGAATAGGCCATGGCGAAAAAGACAATCGATCAAGTCGACGTAGCGGGTAAGAACGTATTGATGCGAGTCGACTTTAATGTCCCGCTCGACGAAAACCAGCAAATCACCGATGACCGCCGCATTCGCATGGCGTTGCCGAGCATCAAGAGCGTGATCGATCGTGGTGGCCGAGTGATCTTGATGAGCCACTTGGGACGCCCCGAAGGCAAGGGCGACGATGCCAAATACAGCCTAGAGCCCGCAGCGAAACAATTGGCCGTATTGCTCGACAAACCTGTTGCGTTTGCAGCAGACACCGTCGGCGACGACGCGACCAGCAAAGCAGGCAAGTTGGCCGATGGTGACGTGCTCGTTTTGGAAAACTTGCGTTTCAACCCAGGCGAAAAGAAGGGCGATAGCGAGTTCGCGGGCAAGTTGGCCGCAATGGCCGACGTTTACTGCAACGACGCCTTCGGAACCTGTCACCGCAAAGACGCGTCGATGGTTGCGGTTCCTGAAGCGATGGCGGGCAAGCCTCGCGTGGTCGGCCACTTGGTCGCAAAAGAAATCGCCTACCTGACCGACGCAATCAGCAACCCCAAGCGTCCGTTCGTCGCCATCCTGGGCGGTGCCAAAGTCAGCGACAAGATCAACGTGATCAACAATCTGCTCGGCATCTGTGACACCGTCTTGATCGGTGGTGCAATGGCTTACACCTTCTCTTTGGCACAAGGCGGCAAAGTCGGCGGCAGCCTGGTCGAGAAAGACAAAGTCGAATTGGCAAAAGAGTTGTTGGCTAAGGGTGGCGATAAATTGCAACTTCCCGTCGACACTCATTGTGGTGACGATTTTGGAAACATCGCCGGATGCAACAAAAAAGTCGTTGCGGCTGGCGAAATTCCTGACGACATGGAAGGACTCGATATCGGTCCTGAAACCGCAAAGATCTACGCCGACATCATCAAGAACGCCAAAACCGTGGTTTGGAACGGTCCCATGGGCGTATTCGAAAAGCCACCGATGGACGCGGGCACCAAAGCGGTCGCGCAAGCGGTTGCCGACAGAGATTCCACCAGCATCATCGGAGGCGGTGATAGCGCAGCAGCCGTCGATCAACTCGGCTTCGCCGACCAAGCCCCAACTCCTCACTCCCCACTCCCCATCTCCCCATCTCCCCATCTCCCCATCGCAACTCAAACTCCCAGAACGTCATGACGGCTGAAGACGAACGCTTGACTCAGTCCCAACGTCGCGAGCAGAACTGGCAACGCTGGGGGCCTTATTTGTCCGAGCGGCAATGGGGAACGGTTCGCGAAGATTACAGCGAAGGGGGCGACGCGACCTGGAGTTACTTTCCTCACGATCACGCCCGCAGCCGGGCTTATCGCTGGGGCGAAGACGGACTGCTTGGCATCAGTGACCGCGAGTGCCGCCTCTGCTTCTCAGTCGGCTTGTGGAACGGACGCGATCCGATTCTGAAGGAACGATTGTTTGGGGTTACCGGCCCCGAAGGCAATCACGGCGAAGACGTCAAAGAGTGCTACTACTATCTCGATAGCACGCCGACGCACAGCTACATGAAGGCGTTGTACAAGTATCCTCAATGCCGTTACCCCTACGAGGAATTGGTTGACGTTTCGCGGTCTCGCAATCGCACCGACGACGAATACGAACTGACCGACTCCGCTGCCTTCGCTGATTCACGTTATTTTGACGTGGTCGCTGAGTATGCCAAAAGTGATCCCAACGATCTGCTGATTCGCTTGACGATCACCAATCGTGGGCCGCAAGCCGCGGTGCTGCACGCACTGCCGCAACTCTTTTTCCGCAACACATGGACGTGGCAGTGTACCGACGAAGGCTGCACGACGCGTCCGTCGATGCGGTTAGCAGGCAACGTCGTGCAAACCAATCACGAATCGCTTGATCGATTCTGGTTCGCCTGCGATGCCATAGACGCCGAGAGCGATTGGGCCTGGTTATTTACCGATAACGAAACGAATAAAGTCCGACATCCCGATTTGCCAAGCGAAAGCGAGTTCTATAAAGACGGACTCAATGACTTTGTCGTCCTCGGCGATACCAAAGCGGTCAACCCAGACCAGCGAGGCACCAAAGTCGGGGCGTACGGATTGTTGATGTTGCCTGCGGGGGGCTCGCGAGAGATCCGTTTGCGATTGGCGCACGTTGATTCGCCGATTATCAAAGACACCGCCGGCGGCGATGCAAAGACGTTTTCAGAAGTGGCGTTTGGCGATTCGTTTGACGCCTGTTTTAAGCAACGCATCGACGAAGCGGACGAGTTTTATGCCGCTCGCATTCCGGATTCGTTGAGCAGCGATCGCAAGATGATCATGCGCCAATCGTACGCCGGTTTGCTGTGGACGAAACAGTTCTATCATTACTCGGTTGCCACTTGGTTGGACGGAGATCCGAACGGAGTCAAGGCAACCGAGTTGCGGAAACTGGGCCGCAACAGCGATTGGCGTCACCTGTTCAATCGCGACGTGATCTCGATGCCGGACAAATGGGAATACCCGTGGTATGCCGCCTGGGACTTGGCGTTTCACATGGTTCCGATGGCCCACTTGGATACGCACTTTGCCAAAGAGCAAATGATCCTGTTTTTGCGTGAGTGGTACATGCACCCCAGTGGCCAAATTCCCGCATACGAATGGCAACTCGGCGACGTCAATCCGCCGGTGCATGCCTGGGGTGTGTGGCAAGTTTACAAGGCGTCCGGGCCGCCTCAACAACGTGATAAAGTCTTTTTGGCGCGTGCGTTTCAAAAATTGTTGATCAACTTTACTTGGTGGGTGAACCGCAAAGACCCGCGAGGCAAGAACATCTTCGCCGGCGGTTTCCTCGGGCTCGACAACATCGGAG
>CAXBHV010001119.1:0-3128 GCA_963974855.1 uncultured Rhodopirellula sp.
CGCCTCTTGGAAACAGAGGTAAGCTCTGATCGCTAGCCCAGGCTTGCTGTGATTCAATCAGTGTCGATTTTTAGAGGAGCGAACACGTCGCGTTTCCTGGTTCAATCTGGCACGCTTTGATTCGGTTCCAGCCGACGTGCCGTTGCTCAGATAGGTTGAGCCTTGCGCGTCGGAATGCAACTGCTCAGCAATTCTTTTGGCGATGAGGTCGATCAACCGCCTGATTTCTGGACTAAGAATTTGATTTTGGGTCATTTTATCCACGGGTGCAAAAGAAAACCCCCAGGACAAGGTGTCCTGGGGGCGTTGAAAAAGAGTTTGTTGATGGCATGACTAACGCTACACCTCGGTGTCAGGAAACTTCGTTGTAAAACCGTCTAGCGGCGTGAAGCAGAACCTCGGATGCGAAATACGTTTGAAGTAGTTTGCGGCATCGACATGCGTAAGTACTGGCTGCCAAGGATCGCTGACGCAGCGTCGCATCATTTCGCGGTGGAGCTTGGCCGCGTATTGGACGGCAGGTTGCGTGATGCCGAGTTGGGCCGCAACTTCGCGTTCCTTCAAGCCCGACTCGCGAAGCGAAACCACGCGTTCTCGAAACTCGACGCGTTGAGGCGGCTTCGTCAAATCAACCGTGCAATCAAGCGTCATACAGTCGAGTTGTTTCGGTACATCAACGCCGTCAATGCTTCCGAGGTCGAGGCTGAAGACAACCCGGGGCAAGATGCTTCCGCCATCAATCAGACGATAAGGAAGCACGTAAAAATCTCGGACGATGCTTCGCATAATTGCAGCGAACTCGCGACTGTCCACAGCAAGTTCAAGGAATACTTTCCGGGCAAGTCGCCTTATCTCATCAGCGGTCGGAATACTGGGAGTGGCGGGAACTGCTGCGGACACCTCAAGGATCTCGTCATTTAGTTCGGCCAAACGTTCCTCTGTCGTCAACAAACGGTTTAACAACGCTTGACTTGAGGTCATAGTGGCAATTGCCGTAGTTAACCTTTCGATCTCTCCCTGAGTCTTCGATCGCTCAATATTGAGACGCTGAATCTCGCTATTCTGATGACCGGCCAGCTTTTCCGATTCTTCGCTAACTCTCCGAATTAGGTCTGAATCAAAGTCAGGTAGGATTTCGATTCGACGATGAATTTCAGCGGCCACTCCGTTTGCAAGTTTGGCGCGATCGAAGGTCATTGCATTCCAGCATTGATAGCTTCGAGCACCGTCACACATCATGCGATCCTTGCTGCCATGACCGCCGAGCACGTACTTGCGACCACAGATACCACAGCGAATGTGTTGACTAGGCCAACGAGAATCGTTACGAGTTCCTCGACTTCGTTTTCCCGAGCTATTCGCATCTTCGATACCCTTGGTGTATTTTGCGTTCCGCGTTTTAAGCATGCGAATTATCCGATCATACCTAGCTGATTCTATAAACATCAAATGTGGAACTTCTCTCTCAAGCAACTCCTCTGCTGGTGCCGCGACTGACTTGCGTTTGCCGGTCTTGTTAAGTCGAATGGAGATTTTGTTGTTTATCTGCCTAAGCCCCTTCAGGATCGGATTCCGAGTGACTTGCCCAACGAGAGTCCCATCCCACTTCACTTTCTTACAACACGGTCCAACAGGAAATTTAATATCGTTTAACCAGGATGCGATTTCGGCAAAGAACTGGCCAGTCTCCAACCGGATGAACCATTCATCGTAGATTTCATCAGACCCTGGAGATTTTGAGACATGGCATTCTAAAGTTGATCCCTGAAACCCCTCGTACCCGGCGATCAGCCGCATCGGTAGTTGTCCACTCATAAAGCGGCCTCGGAGGCTCCGCCGAATCCGTTTTGCGGTATCCGAATTTGAAGCCTCGTTTTTATAAGTAGCGAATACAGCATTTTGGCGCCAGTCGTCGCGGAAGGTATCAACGTTATCGTTGATTGCTACCAACCTTGTCCCTGAGTCCTCCGCAGCCTCGCACAACAATAATGCGTGCACACGCCTCGAAAAACGTGACAGATCCTCACCCACGACGCAGTCGTACATGCCAGATTCAATACGAGCGGTAAGCTCAAGAAACTGGGCGCTTGTAATGTCTTCTCCACTAACTTGGCTAGCAAGGCAATCCAATTGATAGCCTTGCGGGTATTCATAATCCAACCAGGACGCGCAATAGTCTTTCTGTTCATCAAGACAACGCATGTCCTGGTGCTCAGTGCTGACACGAGATGGGGTAAGCACGTGATAGAGGTTTCCACGCTTTGGTGGAGGAAGTTTGGCATCCGTCTTACGTATCATTTGAATCTCCATACCGGAGAAACGACTCTCAGCCTTTTGACACAGTGTGACAAAAACAGTGACTACATCCGACCAAGCATGACCACAGCTGAACGCACCTGAATATCAGCAAATCCTTAGACAGAAAGGGCTTAACGCTGTAAACTGGCATTTCGCAATCACTTACGAAACGCCGGAAAAGGTTTCGTAAAAACCTTCCGTTAGCGGACCTAACGACCTCAGATGACAAACGACGAACCTGCTGGAATCGGGGTAGTTCACTGCGATCCGTTCACTGGAATCGTCTACGAGCCATCTCCACCGTTCGACAAATACAACTGTCGTCCCAATCCAACCACAATCCCATTTGACTCGCGCGATGACGCGATCCGTTACTGCGAATCGGTTGTCGCCGAATATCCTCATCTGCAATGCATGCTTCTGGGCGACCCAACGGGCGAGGGATTCGTTCTGGATGCCCCCGACTGGATTGAACAGGAATCGCAACGACGCCAATCGCTGCATCACTCGCAAGTTACACAGTATCGTTCCGCCACCGCGATGATCGCTGCTGCGATTTTGGGCCTCTTCCTTGGGGCACTCGTCGTATACGCCCTGTTTTGGTCATAGCGTAACCAAGTGGACCAGTCCGACAACTTTTTAGGGGTTGGGGTCAGCAAGGGACGAGCCTGATCCCAAACTGATGTTCAAGGCGAGCCGCTTCATGGCGGGAGGCGGCTGGATTGCTAACGCGACGCCATATGACATTACGAAGCGTTAGTGGGGAGTGCAGCGTGATGCATCGCAGTACTCCGTTGAAATGCTTCGCCGAGTATTGCTTTATCACACGG
>CAXBHV010001120.1:0-3123 GCA_963974855.1 uncultured Rhodopirellula sp.
CTGCCGAGGTGGTCGGCGATCGTATATTCGTCGGGATTTAACCCATAATCGCTTTGCGGAAACAATACGTGGCGATGCAGCCCGACCCGTTTCGGATAGCTGCCGGTTAACAACGCTGCTCGTGACGGCGAGCACACCGAACAAGCGGTATAGAAACTTTTGTAGGTGCGGCCTTCCGCTGCCAAACGATCAATGTTGGGCGTCTTGATCGTCTCGGACCCAAAGCAGCCTAGATCGCCGTAACCTTGGTCGTCGGTAAAAATGATAATGAAGTTCGGACGCTCGCTTTCCGCAGCGTTCGCCGAAGTCCTGTACAAACTCTGGGTGAACATCGTCAGCACCGCCGCAACCGCAAATACTTTTACTCTGTTCGCATCACTCACATTGGCTTTAATCCGAAGCATATTGAAACCTTCACGTTGGAATAAGGGAGAAATAAAAATTGGCGAAACAGCTGCGTCCGACGTCGTCTACTTTTCGCCGCGAGATGCGGCATCGATGAAGTCCTGTCGTTTCTGCTCTTCTTTGCGAATGTTTAGCCCATGCGGATCGAGCCAAAGCGGGGCCATCAACCCCATCTGCCAGCGCTCGTACTTTGCCATCAACTGCTTCACTAATGCCGGATTGTCTGCGGCCAAGTCGTTGCGTTCCCAAGGATCTTTCGACAAATCAAATAGTAGATGTTTTCCTTTGTAAACGCTGTACACCAACTTATGATCGCCCTCTCGGACCGCGTAACCATAGCGGTCGTCGCCGCAAGCGTACCGCCAATAAAGCGTATCGTGTGGTGACGACTTGATCTCCGCTTTTAGGTACGGCAACAAATTGACGCCATCCAAATCAAGGTCGCTCGGAATATCGATACCTGCAGCCGCTAACGAGGTGGGGAAAATATCGAGTGCAGTGATGGGCTTCTCGTAGTGCATGCCACCATCGAGTTGCTTTGGCCACGTAACACAAAACGGAACTCGGATACCTCCTTCAAACAGCATGCCCTTGTGGCCGCGATACGGATAGTTGATCGCATGCTCAGTACGTCCACCGTTATCGCTGTAGAAGAAAATCAATGTGTTTTCGTAGATCCCCAACGCTTTCAGCTTTGCGGTCACTCGGCCGATACCTTCGTCCATCGCTGCAACCATCGCGCCGTAAACTGCACGTCCACCGTATTCGATGTGCTCCGTCATCTTCAGGTGTTCGCGTGTCGCTTGATCCGGAGCGTGGGGAGCGTTGTAAGCGAGATATAAGAAGAACGGATTCGTTTGATTGCGATCGACGAAGTGGACGGCTTCCGTCGAAAAATCGTCGGTCAGATAGGACAACTCTGATTTGGGAACAATCGCACAATTTCGCAACACACCTGATTGTGGGCTTTTCTTTCCCGTGTCGCCCCAGTAACTCATTCCACCGCCCGAGAACCCAAACCACTCATCAAACCCACGCTCAATCGGCCAAAACTTCGGATCATCACCCAAGTGCCATTTGCCAATTGCACCGGTTCGATAGCCATTCTGCTTCATCACGTTGGAAAGCAGCGTTTCAGAGAGTGGCAACCCCGAGTCAGCATCGTCCTCGTCTGCACCCGGATTACATTCGTGACCGAATCGTTGTTGGTAGCGTCCTGTCAAAAGGCCCGCTCGACTAGGGCTACAGTAGGGATGTGAGGCATATCCTGCGTCGAAGATGATCCCGTCGGCGGCTAGTTCGTCCAGGTGCGGAGTCGGAATCTCTTTACATCCGTTAAATCCGACATCGCTGAACCCTAAGTCGTCGGCAACGATCACTATAATGTTGGGACGCTCTTCGGCCTGCGCAACTGCATGCAGGCAGAGCAGGGCGATCACTGGCAATACAAGCAGCAAACGCTGTAAAAGGAAGACTTTTGGCCGATGCATGATGTCGTTAGTTCTTGTTGAATTGTCGCCTACGACTACACGAATGTCGCCGTAAACACGTGGGAATTTCTGTGTAACGCGTTCACAATTCCGATCACGCGTACACGTTGGGCGGCTTATTATATCCCAAAAATTTATCCGCTACCGCGACTCTTCAACCAAATCTGCGTTTCTAACAACGTTGCTACCGCTCGATCTCGACAAGCCCCCGTTTGTCATCGGGGCGAGCCAAATGCAACGTGCCCAAGCAGCGTCCTTCGGCAGTCTTCGGCCCGCGAGCAAACAATAGACGATTCGCAGCGATACCGACAATTCCCAGCGAACAATTGAAATTGTATCGGCCGATCAGATTGAACTCGGCATCGGTCTTCAACAGCGTCGACGGAGATCCATAGCAACCAAACCACCAAGCGTCATCGTGAAACGTTGCAGTTTGAATTCCCAGCTGAGTCCACTTACTATCAATCACGTGCTTTTTGATGAACTGGAAATCGGCATCGTACTCGTAGACATAATTTTCTTGCACGCCGTCGGGGAGTCCACCGACCACGAAAAAGCGACCTTTGGCGATCCCAATCCCACCTGCGCCATGGAACACTTCCTGAACCTCGTGCTTGGCGACTAACTCAAGCGACTTGGTGTTGTAAACATAGATCCAAGAGTCCGCTTTGCCTTGAGGATTATTGAACTGGCCAAGGTTCACAGCGACGTAAACCTTACCGTCATCGAAACACAGATCACCGTGATGATTGGGAACCGCGATCTGTTTCAACACTTTTCCATTGCGGTCCGTCTTTACTAACTGTGTCGTGAATGCCCAATAGATTGCATCTTCGTTGTCGATACAAACGCCTTGCAAGTGATGGGCGTAATCGCCGTCGCATTTCACCTCGCTAAATTGTTTTTGCACCGCGCTCGCGTCGTTAGCCTGGGCAACAGGAATACTCATGGCGAAAGCGATAGAAACGAACGTTAGAAAGACACGAAGCATCGGAGAGAGTTGGGTAGGCATTTTGGAACCGCGATAGGTAAGGGGGAGATGGGAGGGGAGGTGACTCATCACGGGGCAGACGAGTGTGGAGGGCACAAATGCGATCCCAGTGTAATGTCCTCTGTTTACAGAAGCGAGTCACTTACGCCACAGCGGTGAAGGTGGCAACGACAATTAGGTGTGTTGCACGGTTCCGACTTAGGGATAAGGCTGGACCGCTAAAACTTTGGGCTTATT
>CAXBHV010001121.1:0-3121 GCA_963974855.1 uncultured Rhodopirellula sp.
GCGAGATCTCGGACGTGCTGCAATCGCTGGCTAAGCAAAAGCGGCTCCGCACCCTCGCCGCTCCTGATCCGAAGTCGATCCTGGAATCAGCGAATCAACTGGAGACAACGCTGTCGGGTGATTCGGCGGCAAATGCTGGAGACGAAGCGAGCGGCGAGATCTTGGTCGTTCCGCACTTGGAAAAATGGTACTTGCGTCATGAAGATGGCTTGAATCTGGTGCGACAACTCGTTGATCAGTTGATCACTCGCCGGAACCGGGTGTTGATTGGATGTGACAGTTGGGCGTGGGCTTTCCTGCAGCACGCTGTTGGTATCGAAGACATTCTCGGTTCGCCGCTCACCTTGGCACCGCTGGACGCAGCACGACTGGACGCATGGTTTCGCCGCACGTTACCCATTGGCCAACTCGAATTTCGACGGACGAGCAACGAGGAACCGGTTTTCCCTGAACTGCCCGAAGCGGCGAATGGGAGTAAAACCGAGAAGTCCAAGCTGCCGAACGGAAGATCCGATATTTTGACCAGTTTGGCAGTGATTGCACACGGCAACCCAGGTGTGGCTCGGGCGAATTGGAATGCATGTCTGCGGACGCACAACCCAAACCGCGATGAATCGTCCACTCGTGATCGCAAATCGGAATCGGTCCTTTGGGTCGTCTCGCCCGACAAACTCACGCCGCCGCAATTCCCCGTCGATAGCGACCGCATGCACCGCTTCGTTTTGCATGCCGTTTTGCTGCATGGGGGACTGTCGCTCGCCTCGCTGCTTACCATCCTGCCGTTTTCGCGTGATGAGATCTATCGCCGCGTCCGAGAACTGTGCAGGGCGCACATTCTCGACGAACAGGACGATGTATTGCGAGTGAATTTGGTCGCGTACCCGATCGTCCGACGAGACCTGCAAAGCGAAGGGTTTCTGACGGATGCATTTTAATCCCACCCCTTTGGCTTTCGATTAGGAGCCAATCATCATGCCCGATGCCAAAACCTCGCAAGAAGAGGTCACACGAATCTTACGCGAGTGGAGTGAAATCCATCTGTTTGAGGCGGTTTTTGTTCTGGTCGCAGGCTTCACATTGGCCTGGATCATCAAGTGGATTATTCCGAGGCTTGCGGAGCGTGTGCCGGATCGCTTCCGCTTGTGGATCCTGCCATGGGAACCGATCTTGCGTGCGGTGATGCTGTTGTTTGTAGCCGCCTACATCATCCCGCTGTTCATCTATCCAACGCCTCAAAATCTGCTGGCGATCTCGGGTGCATTGGCAGTCGCACTGGGGTTTGCGTTCAAGGACTACGCCAGCAGTCTGATCGCGGGAGTGGTGGCGTTGTACGAACGGCCCTACCGAAACGGAGATTGGGTCAGAATCGACGATACCTATGGCGAGGTCCGATCGCTTGACTTGCGAACGGTTCAGATCGTGACTCCGGACGACACGGTGGTTGCGGTGCCCCACAGCAAGATATGGACCACGGCGATCTACAACAACAACACAGGCAAACGTGAACTGATGTGTGTCGCCGACTTTTACTTGCACCCCGATCACGATGGTCGACTGGTACAGCAAAAGCTCAACGATGTGGCTTTGGCCAGCCCCTATCTGCAAATTCGCAAACCCATTCTCGTCGTTGCTGCTGAAAAACCTTGGGGGACGCACTACCGGTTGAAGGCCTACCCGATTGATGGACGAGATCAGTTCAAATTTATCACCGATCTGACTCAGCGAGGCAAGGCAATGATGCGGCGTCTCGGGTTTCAGCCCGCCGCCACATCCGCGGTGGTGCAATCCGACGGGTAGTTCTCGACGGAGTGCCTATCCGAAAATCAATAGCGGAAGACGTCAAAATCATCGATCAAAACCAATCGTAACGAAACTCTTGGCGAGTTTCGCTACGGATAATTGCTGGAGAATAAACGGTTGGCGAGTTTCGCAACGGGATTGTTGCTGCGACGCGTGTTTGGGCTACATCTTTTTCAGGTGCGTCATACTTTGGCGGATGCTTGCCAGTGGGTCAGGCGACTGGTCCTGCTCGACGTGACAGTGAACCACGCCAGCCTCGGCTGCGGCTGCAAAGATCGGGTCCATCGGAATCACTCCGTCTCCGAGCTCTTCGAATGCCTCGTTGGCGACTCCGTTGTAAGTCGGCACAGAGGTTTGTTTATTCAGGTCTTTTAAGTGCAGCTGAGACACACGCCCCTTCAGCTTGCGAATCAATTTCGCAGGATCGTGACCGCCAAGCTGGACCCAAAAGATATCGACTTCAAATTTCATTTGGTCCGAGAACTCGTCCATCAGCACCTCGTAGCCATATTTGCCGCCCTCTTTAGGCTCGAACTCAAAGGCATGATTGTGATACGCCAGCTGGATTCCAGCGGCGTGAGCTTCTTCGGCCGCCTTGTTGCAGCGATGTGCCGTCACTTTATAGTCGTCCAGCGTAGTGCGGTTTTTGTCTTCCAAGTAGGGAACCACCAAATGAGTCAGCCCGGCATCTTTGGCCTTCTCTAAAATTTCCGAGAATGGCGGCACCCCTTTGTCGTTGGGATTAACCACCGAGTCCCAATCAAAGTGCGAGGAATGGATGGCTAGTCCATTGTCGCGAGCGGCGTCGATCATCGGTTTCGCATTAGGAAATCCGTACGGCTCGACTTGCTTGTACCCCGCGTCGGCGACGGCCTGCAATGTTCCGGCAACATCGTCTTTGATCTGGTTTCGCAATGTGTACAGCTGGATCCCGATTGCGTTTCGGTAGACGTTGTCTTTATCCAACGCAAAAACCAGCCGGGGGATCAATGCCGTCGCGGTCACTGCGGCACCCGCACCCAAAAATTGCCGACGTTTCATCTTGGTTATCCGTAAGAGAGAAGAGGAGGGTCAGGTAATATTGTAACCCAGGCGCATCGCGGCATGTCGCCGCCCTCAGGGTTAATAAAGGAAAGTGAAAGTCACGAAGAGAATCAGCGAATCAAGTGCCACCAAAAGAAAACCTATTCTGTTTTTCGGTGGTCCCGCAGTGCAAAGTAAGCCTTCTTTGCATTCTCGTAGCGAGCTCGAACCTGCTTGGGCGAATCGTCAATTCGACTCGTGCTGCGTCGTGGTGGATCAACAGAGGATGCATCTACGA
>CAXBHV010001122.1:0-3120 GCA_963974855.1 uncultured Rhodopirellula sp.
TTGGCGCTCCGCCGGGACAAGCCCGGACGGAAGCGAAAAAGTTTGCAAGTAAACTTGTGTAGATAGTAAGACGCTAGCTGCGGGTTGTCACGGATTGATTGAGGAATCATCCACGACGTTGGCTGGCGAGTAGTACGACCAAGCAAAAATCAACGCCGCTGAGGCAAAATAGCCCGCGACAAACTCGAGCACCAAGCGGCGATTGGCCGGATCGAGTGCGATCCCGTTGCCCCAGCCATCCAAACCAAACGCCTCAGGCCCGATCGGTAAGAACAATCGATTGCCCGACAGTGGCGAGTGGATGATGCCAAACGTGGTCAGCACTCCGGCGGCGACCAGCACCGCCGCAGCGACACGTAACTTGCGATCAATCAATGCCGCCAGACACCAAGCCCACAGCAAGCTGGTTACGATGAAGCCGTTGCTCAGCATCGAAAGCGTCAGCAGATCTCGTTTCAATCCCTCACCTTGCAATGTTTGGATATTGAACTCTGCAGCAAACGCGGCTCCGTCGCCAAAAATGCGTCCCGGCAAACTCATTGCCAAGAACGCCAGCGCAGGCAGGCACGCCAAGCCAACGGCGGCATAGTGACGCCGTGGCGTGGCTAGAAAGCTTTGGGCTGTGATCTCGAGTCCGATGAATACCAAAATTGGATAGACCACGGGCTTGGGCATCCAAGCATTCAACCAACCGAAATAGCCGACCAATCCTGCGGAACCAACCAGCAACGCAGTCGCCAACGTGTAGGCGGCTCGTCCTCCCATCGCCTTGTACGCGGGATGCCCAATGTAAGGAGTAGTCTGCACCACGCCGCCGAACAACCCCGCAATCAATGTGGCAACGCCTTCGACGCCGATCACCGTTCGCGTATCGTAGTCGTCGCCAGCCGCAGCGGCGCTTTCGGTACAGTCGATGCCGCCCACGATCGTGGCAATGGCGAACGGAAACGCAATCGGCAAATAGGGCAACGCATCGGGAAAGGCCGAGATCCAATCGAATTGCCAACTTTGGAGCCATTGCGTCGGAAACCACTCGCTCGACTCGGCGGCGGGAAACGCGTAGCCGCTGGCGCCCATCGAGCACAACAAAAAGTAAACCGCACCGGCGACCAACAGTGCTCCGAGCGTTCCAGGGGTTCGCCCCGGCAGCGGAATCTTGGCAACCAACGCACTGAGCACGATGACCATTGCCAACATGCCCGGCAACGGATGCCCAAGAATCTCGATCAGCGGAAAGAAACTAATCAACACCAGCGCAATCGCCGCCAGCGAACCGAGCAATCCGGCTCGTGGCACGACTTTTTGGACCCAGCGGGTTAACGGGGCGAGGCCGATTTTCAGCAGTCCGCTGAGCACGATGCACCAAATTCCGATGTACCACGTCCGCGATGCGGCCTCCAATGGCTCAAGTCCCGACTGCAGTCCTTGCAAATAAGACGGCCCGAGAATGAACAGGGCGATTCCGTAGGTTGACGGCGTATCGAGCCCAAGTGGCATGGCGGTCACATCGTTCCGTCCTGTTTTGCTAGCGAGCCGAAACGCCAGATAGAAAAAGGCCAGGTCGCCGACCAGCACTCCTAGTGCCGTCCCAGGCACCATGTGCGAAACGGCAAACTCGGTTGGGAAGCCAAACCCAGAAAGTAGTGCAACCAGCAGCAGGAGCCCCACAATATTGTCGAGCATCAAACCAAAAAACGCATTCACGTCGCCTGGCTGAGCCCAATGGTAGCGAGAAGGATTGGCAGAGGATTTTTGGCTCAATGCACCGCTTTTTAATCGAGAATGGAACGTTTTACGACCATGACGCCCCTATCGTAGCAATTCATCGTCATCGTGATGACAAGGGAAACCGCAATTCGCCACCCCCTCCGCAGGACTGCCCGCTTTAAGATTTCATGAAAATCGCTTTGACTGCATGCAAAATTCTGAGATACTGAATAAGGACGAGACTGTCCTGACTGCGAATGTTTACTTATTTTCCCACAATCGCACACAAGGGCGCGCAGGATTCCTGTACAATCGTCGCGTATTTCAATTTGAGGGTCATTCCCCCTCGTTATTATCGCTGTTTTTTTGCCTCCTTATTCCCATCAATGGAAGGCCTTTTCCAATGACTACCAAGACTGAAAAACCCGCGATCGCAGGCGAGGGCGCCTTCTGCGATGTGTCGGACGAGGGACTGATCGCTCAGTACCAAAAATCAGGCGACCGAAGTCTATTTGAGACGTTGATTCAACGTTATGAGCGGGAAATCTTTAGTTATTTACGACGTTACGTAGGCAACTCGGAAATCGCGGAGGATGCATTCCAAGGGACGTTTTTGCAGGTCCATTTGAAATGTCAGCAATTCGACTCGTCACGGCGATTCCGACCATGGCTGTACGCCATCGCCACTAACCAAGCGATCGACGCCCAACGACGCAACAAACGTCATCGCATGGTCAGCCTGGATCGCAACAATACCAACGAAAAGGATGATCGATCAGGAAGTTGGTCCGAGAAATTGGTTGGCGACACGATCGATCCCCATGCAGCGGCGGCTCAGGAAGAAAATAGTCGCTGGGTGAATCACTCGGTGGAGAGCCTGGGCGAATCGATGCAACAGGTCATCAACTTGGTGTATTACCAAGGGCTGAAGTACCGTGAAGCCGCGGACATTTTGGGAATTCCCGTGGGAACAGTGAAAAGCCGATTGCATGCCGCTGTCCAGCGACTTGGCATTTTATGGGAAGAATCCCACGAAGAACGCAGCGAATAATTCGCAGCGAAGGGTCATGCGGGTTCGTCATTTGGCGAACCACTTCCACCGCCCGCGCGTAGAATACGAATCGCCAGTGGATCTCGTTAAGGTTCGATTGGTCCGTGATTTTCTTATGAGTGTTGGAAGTTGATGCACGAAGACTTGCTCGGATATTTGCTTGGCGCCCTGGAGCCGCACGAGATGGATCGTGTAGCGCAATGGCTCCGGGAAAGCCCCGAAGCGCGTCGCGAGCTCGCCGAAATCGAGCGTGCCCTGCGTCCATTGGAAGAGCACTATCAACCGCCCGAAAGCCCTCCGGCGGACTTGATTTCTCGAACACTCGCCAATCTTCCTCCGCTGCCCAAACCCGGTGAATGTTT
>CAXBHV010001123.1:0-3117 GCA_963974855.1 uncultured Rhodopirellula sp.
TAGCCACGGTTCCGGCGCTGAACCGGGGCTAGCGCCCAAACGGCTAACGGGATTTTACCCAATGATTCCTGCCTACCTGATTAGCGTCCTGCACGGGGCCCCTCGCCGAATCAAGCCGTACGGGATTCGTCGCCGCATCCACTACCGATGTTCTGCACGGGACTCGTTGCCTTATCCACTACGGGTGTCTTGCCCGGACACAGCTTTTCACTCTTGTTCGCTCGGGATTTCGCTGCCGTGCGGGTCTCTCGAAGGCGATTCCGTGGCGTCGCACAATTGATCACGCAATTGGCGGTCGGTAAAGTGTTCGAGCCGCTCGGCCTTGTCGTGAATTCGGGTCGCATCCAAGCTGACTTCCGAAACCAAGTACTGCTCCCACAAACGATGCGAACGGATCAGCTCGCGAGCGTGTTGCCGACCGTTGTCGGTCAAGCAGTAGCCGTTATCGTCAAGAGCCAACTCGTTGCGCCGCCACAGCGTCAGTAGGGCCATGCGAAGCTGCCAGCGTTTGGCGAATAATTCGTCGGCAAGTTCACGTTCGTTTGTCGAGGGCACGGTGTCCACTGATTTGGATCGCTCTTGCTGCCGATATAGATAGGCGACAATATCATCGCACAATATTTGCAATGACAGCGCGCGGTTGCGAACCCAGCGGACAATCAATCCTTGGCGGGGTGCAAACAGCAAAGCGATCACGAAAAACACACCGACCATTACCGCCATCATGCTTGCGGTGGTCGTGCTGTGATAGCCAAACCAAGTGGGAACGACCACGGCGGCGACATGCCCGCTGGCCGCACCGACCGCCGCGATGATGCTTGACAGCACGATCATGCGGCCCAGCCGATCGGTTAATAAGTTTGCAGTCGCGGGTGGGACGATGAACATTGCGACGACCAAGATGTTGCCGACACTTTCAAAGCTCGCCACCGCTGTCACCGCCACCAATACCATCAAGGCGTAGTGCATCACGGTAGCCGAAAATCCCATCGATGTTGCCAATGACGGATCGAATGAGCTGAGCTTGAGTTCTTTGAAGAAGATGACGACGAACAGGAAATTGACGATCGTCACGCCAAGCAGTACTGCCACCGCTCGCGGAATATCGAAGCCTAAAAGTTCAACGCGGTCCAGATGCGTCGATTCGATTGCACCATACAACACACAGCCTGCGTCTAAATCAACGCGATCTGCCGCCTGGACAATCATCACCAATCCCAGCGCAAACAGCGACGTGAAAACGACGCCCATCGACGCCCCTTCATCTACCTTGCCGACACCGCGAATCCATTCGGTAAACAATGCGGTCAAAATACCGACAATCACCGCGCCCAAGAACATCGGCAAACTGCTGCGGCTGTTGCTGATGAAAAACGCGACTGCTAAACCCGGCAAAATGGCATGTGAAACCGCATCGCCCAGCATGCTGAGCCGACGGAGTACCAAGAAATTTCCCAACAGTGCTGATGCGATCGCGCACAACATCCCTGCCGCCACGATCCAACCATCAAGTTCCCAATCCCATGTCATCGGCGGAACCTCCGCGAATCGGACGGTTCGCTGATCGTGGCGTGCGGACTAGCAGGGACGGGAATCTGCAAGGGCTCTTGATCAAGCAACGCCTCAAGTTCATCGACAAGCTCGGGTTCGAGGACATGTTCGATATCGTCGGCATCACGATCGACTCGGCCGGGAGCCACTTCTGCGTACGTTATCAGATACAGTTCCCACAACCGGTGTTGACGCGTCAAGCGGGCCGCTTCGGCGTAACCTGCTTGGGTCAAGCGGACCGTGGCATCTCGTTGTACTAGATATTGGTCGCTTTCCGCCTGAGCAATGGTGCGACGCAACTGAGTGCTCGACCAACTGCGAATGGAAAGCAGTTCCTTAATCGGCACGGCCATATTGCGTTTGGCTTGCTCCATCGCCGGTTTGGACTCCAACAATTCGTAGATGCCTCTCAGTAAATGCTGTTTTCGCACGCGGCGGTTCAGGCGCCGTCGCCGCAGAAAACGCACTAACACGCCTCGAGCAGTCCCAAACATCATGCTGAACAGAAATAACGCGGTACAGGTCAATACGATCATGGCACCCGAGGGCAGACGCGGAAACAGTGCGCTGGACGCCGCACCGACGACTCCGCCAATCCCACCAAGTAACGCCGCTAACCCAGCGACGGCCCACATTTTTTCGCTCCAAAAACGCCCCGCCGCCGCGGGGATTACCATCAGAGCAACCATCAGAATCAAGCCCACCGCTTGCAGTCCTACGATCGTCACGAGCACCACCAGTGCCATCAACGTCATGTCCAACAGCACGACAGGCATGCCCCGCGATCCGGCAAAATTCTCGTCAAAGCAGAGAAGTTTGAGCTCTTTGAATAACAGTAAGCAACCGAGGGTCGCGAAAGACGAGACAGCGGCGATCAGTCTCGCGTCGTAGGCGTTCATCGAAGCGGTCTTGCCATAGATAAAGCTCTCCAGTCCCGCGGCACTTCCCTTGTCCATTTGCTGAACAACACCCAGTAAAGCCATCCCGGCGCCGAAAAAGACACTCAGTGCGATCCCTAATCCTGCGTCCTCCTTTAATCGAGTCTGGCGCTGGATCACCACGACTAATCCGACGCCAAGCAAACCAGAGACAGTCGCGCCGAACAGCAAGATCGGCAATGTTTTGCCATCAATCCCCATCACGTTGGCGATGATAAACGCCACTGCGATCCCCGGCAAACTGGCGTGCGAGAGCGCATCGCCCAGCAGCGCACGCTTTCGCAGTAGCGTGAAGCTGCCTACCAACCCAGAGGCCACGCCTAGCACCGCGACGCCGAAGATCACCACGCGAGTGTTGTAGTCCTCCAGCAGCACGACTCGCCGCCACTGCTCGCCACTAGGCCACTCGATACGTCGGTCGGTGATCGATTGGGCAGACGTTTGTGTCGGTGCCGCAAATGCGGAGATGAATGCGAGCAGCAAGAACAACACGATCCGATTCACAGCGATCGCTCCCGGCGTCGCATCGCCTCGCTGACTTCGTCCAATAACGTCAATCGTCCCCCGTAGGTCTTGTTCAGGTTTTCAGGGGTAAAGGTCTCTTCGACCGCGCCGTGGGCGACGACCC
>CAXBHV010001124.1:0-3117 GCA_963974855.1 uncultured Rhodopirellula sp.
CGCTGAGACTCGTAGCCTCGTCCACTACCTCCAAAGCTGGCAGTTGACCTACGCCAATTCCAGTAAAGCTCAAGCGGAACGACCGAAACGCCATCGGAGGGTTCGTGTCATTCCGGAAACATTTTGAATTGACGAAGTGATTTCCGAACGTTTGCTAACTTGCATTGGTCTGATTACATCGCACGGTTCCATTGGAATGCAGTTGCCCCGCTGTTGCCGGTCGTTCAAGCGACAGCCTTGGATTTGAGTCCTGGAACCTTTTCTTTTGCAAGCGACAGCCTTGGATTTGAGTCCTGGAACCTTTTCTTTTGGTTGGAACCTTTTCTTTTGGGAACCTTTTCTTTTGCCAAACAAGTTTCAGCGTCAATTCCATCTCCAAATTGGATTGTTTCGCGCTGATTGTGACAACTTTCAATTTCGATTCACGAGAGTCGGGAATCATTTGGCACTAACGTCGTAGCAGAGCAGCAAGCCTTGATCGCGTATGTAGAGCTTTCCGTTGGCAACAATTGGATGCGCCCAAGCGGGAACGCTGGTGCGATCAGGTTGCTCGAAACGGCCACGCTCAACAAACTCTTCTCGTGATGGTTCAATAAGAAGTATCTCGCCCTCTTCGCCACGCAGATAGAGTCGCCCATCCGCCAGCAGTAATGATCCTTTCGGTCCCTTACGGTCTCGCCATAGTGTGTCGCCAGTTTGAAAATCCAGACAGGTCATGATTCCGCCGCCGTTTCCTCCGTTGGCACCGTACAGACAGCCATCCACCACAATCATTCCGCCATGGTGGTTTTGCATTCTGGAAGTGAAGTAGACTTCTTCAGCTGTGATTTTACCACCTTCGCCTGACACCAATTTCACGGCACCGCCTCCGGCACCATAGGCCGAAGCTGCGAACAACAAACCATCTTGAAAAATGGGTGTAGAACAGTTGATCCCCATCGCATTTGCTGGTGCGTTGTATTGCCAAAGCACTTTGCCATCGCTGGCCGAAACACCGACAAGCGAAGTCGCGGTGAGTTGAACATATTGCCGTTGACCTTCAAAATCGATGGCGATCACCGAAGCATATGCTGCTCCCGCTCGAGCACCACCACGTCCACCGAAATCACCGCGGCCACCTGCTCTACCGGAACGTGCACCTCCGAAACTGAAGATTCCCGGGCTTGTCGAACCACCGGTGAAACCTTGATCTGCCAACCAAACATTCCCATTGGAATCCTTGAATGCGTTTGATTCGCCAGCTTTGACGCGGATAGTGTCTGCATCTTTTGCGTCATCTCGCTGAGGAATAATTTCAATCGCCTTGATAGCTGTGCTTTGTACCTGTTGAGTAAAGGCAATACTCAATTCCCCATCGATCACCTCCACCGGGACGGATTCAACGTATGCCTTTCGTGGACCGCCTGCCTTTTTCCAGATGTCAAAGTCTTTGAACTCCTTACCTTCAACGTTGAAGGTAAAAACTCGCTGCCCTTCATCGGTGATTCCGTTGTACGTTTCGGCGAAGTAGAGCTTGGTTAGATACTTTCCGTTGTCAACCTTCTGAGAGAAACCAGTCATCCCCCAGTGTTCGCTGACGAACAATTCTGGATTCTTGGTGCCCGTAATTGCCGGAGCGGAACTATCATTTGTTTCGCGTGGCGGTGGTTCGCTGCGAGGCGTTTCTTCCTGGCGGCTTGCACGACCGCTACTCGCCTCGGTGGACTCCCTTGGCATATTGGTTTTCCACATCGTCTCGCCCGTTAACTTGTTCAGTGCGACGAGCATCGCATCGGAAGCTCCAGGTGTGCAGATGACTTTGTCGCCATCAACAAGAGGCGATTCACGGAAATTCCACATCGGGGCAACGCCGCCAAAGTCATCGATCAGGCTTTTTTGCCAAACGATTTTCCCGTCCTCTGTGTTCAGGCAGGCCACTCGACCACTCATTCCAATTGCGTACAGGCGATTACCGTCGACAGACGGAGTACACCCCGGCCCTTCTTTCGACTGCGGGACGCGTTGGTCAATGGCGTCACCCAGAGGTGAAGCCCAAATCTCTTTGCCGTCCTTTTCGGAGCGTGCCCAAACGATTTCGTCACCATCCCGATTGCTCATTCCGAACAGTCTGCCGTTGGCAACGGCAGGCACACTATCTCCGCCGCCCAGTCCATCGACTCGCCATGCCAGAGGCGGACCCGTTTCGGGCCACTGCTGCAGCAATTCTTTTTCTTTCGAGACTGCGTTTCGCTCCAGCCCCTGCCACTGCGGCCAGTCTGCGGCGAAGGCGATCTCGCCCGACATCAAGATAAACAGCATGTAAACGTACAAAAACTTCATTTCTATTTCCAATTCCTGAGAAGGTGTTTCTGGGATTTACCAAACCTGCCGATTGATCAGCGATACTCAAAGGCGGCTCTAGCTGAGCATTGCGGAATCCAAGACAATCCAGCGAAATGTGACAAGTGTGCAGATCATGCACGCCCACCATGATGCGAGTTGTGCTCCTTTGTATTTGCGGAGGATAAACAGCACCACGATGCTTGACGCCAAACTAATTACCTTGAAGGCCGCCAGAGAGTCGCCTTCGAGCAAAAGCCGACTTCCCAGCGGATTCATTTCATGGAAGTGAAATTCGGTCGACCTGACTGTTGTCCAGAGCAGGTCGATCAGAGAGAGGATACCGATCAACACAAGAGATTCGACGACCGAACGCAGCGCGTCCGGTGAAGCATCGATCTGCGTCCATCGTTCGCGGCGCGGCGGTGTCGCGGTGAGGAGATGACCAAAACTCAATGCGGCTATCAACATCGCTGCAACGGAAAACGCATAGGAACTCCACTCAGCCCGCTCTACAGAACTAAACGCAGATTCGATGTTAGCATCCAATACGGCATTTTCTGCTTCGAAGGAGTCCAACACTCGCTGTAACCGGACGATTGTTTGTGCGGACGGCGAATCATCGTCCGAAAGCGAGTCTCTAAGCTGCTCTCCATCTGATGCACGAAGAACGAATGCCTCGAATCGATCCAGTTCCAAGCTAGAAAGTTCCCCGTCCCCATCCGCGTCGAGTCGCAAATGCACGAACTTTAGAGCCTGCGGTAACTCGGCGTGTTCGATCCCAAAGCTTCCATCCGT
>CAXBHV010001125.1:0-3115 GCA_963974855.1 uncultured Rhodopirellula sp.
CTCGCCTTGGGTGTTGCTGGCGGCAGCGGCGGCGTTGGTCTTGTTCGTTCCGACGTGGCTTCGGGAAAGGCAAGCATCGCCCCGCGAAGTGTTGCCGTTAGACGAAGCCGAGGACAACGACGACGACTAGGCTGGTCCATATGTTTTGGAAAAATGATCCGTAAGCCATAGACGTTGCCTGTAGCGGGTAACTAAAATTTGCGAATCCGAAATCGGCAATTGATCTGGTTTCATCTCCCCACTTTTAGGCGAGTTCGCAGTCATGAGAAGACGCATGTTGAGTGTTTTAGTTTTGACTTTGGCTTTGGTCGTAACGGTATCCGCAGATGATGCCAAACCGAAAAAGAAAGGCGAGCGGGCAGGCGGAAAAAATGCGGGTGTCGCGCAGTTGCTGAAGCCATTCGAAGCGGTTGATTTGACGGAAGAGCAAACCGCCAAGATCAAAGCCTTGGGCAAGGCAATGAATGAAAAAAGCGAAGCGATTCGCGAGGAAGCGGGCATCACCCAAGAACTGATGAAGAAGCGAGCCGCAGCAATGAAGGAAGCTCGTGAATCAGGCAAAAAAGGTAAAGAGCTGGCAGCGGAAGTCGACGCCAAGGCAGGGCTTTCGGAAGCTCAAGTCAACGCGATGAAAAAGGTCACCGAGCTTCGCCAAAAATTCATGCAGGATGCAGTCGCCCTGTTGACTCCAGAACAGAAAGAAAACCTTCCGGCCCGAGTGAAGGGTGCTGGAAAAGCAGAAGGCAAAGAAAAGGCCAAGGGTAAAGGCAAGAAAAAGAAAGAAGCAGAATAGGCTTAATCCGAGCCTCTCCCCCCCTCAGAGATTCAGCTTAAACGGTTGATAATACGAAGCTTCGATTCATGATTGGATCGAAGCTTTTTTGTTATGATAGGAGTTCCGGTGCTGCCGCAGTGGGGCACCTGTGTGCCGACTGGCTGCTCTACCCACTCCCTCCCCCAAGGTAATCCACACGTGAGAATAATTAGCTATAGCACGGCGATCCTCGCTCTCGCTCTTTTGACTGGCATCGCTTCGGCCGAAACCACCAAGCTCGTCCTGGTCGCAGGCAAACCCTCGCACCCGCCACGGATGCACGAGTTTAACGCGGGTGTGCAACTGCTGGCTAAGACGTTGGCATCGGACGAAGATCTGGAAACCAAAGTGGTGCTCAACGGTTGGCCCGACGACGAATCGATCTTTGACAATGCCGACGCTGTGGTCTTCTACATGGACGGCGGCGGCAGACATGAAGTGGTCCAAGAACAGGGCCGCCGTTTGAAGATGATCGACAAATGGGTGCAAAGCGGAGTGGGTGTTGGATTTATGCACTACGGCGTCGAAGTGATCGCGGATCAAGCGGGCGAGGAATTCAAAGATTGGATCGGCGGGCACTACGAAAACATGTTCTCGTGCAATCCGTTTTGGGAACCGATGTTTGTCACGTTGCCAGATCATCCCATCACCCGCGGCGTGAAGCCGTTTCAAATCAAAGACGAATGGTATTTCAACATGCGATTTGTGGATGACATGGCTGGCAATGAAGCGAAACAGGTCGATGGTCTAAAGTTCCAGCCGATCTTGGTCGCCGTTCCCTCGGACGAAGTTCGCAATGGCCCCTACGTTCATCCCAAAGGTCCGTACGCTCATATCCAAGCAAACCAGGGCCGCGCTGAAGCAATGATGTGGGTGGTGGATCGCGAAGACGGCGGGCGTGGACTCGGATTCACCGGAGGCCATTTTCACGACAATTGGGGCAATGACGATTTCCGTAAAGTCGTGCTCAATGGCTTGCTATGGGTCGCCAAGCACGAGGTGCCTGATGGCGGCGTCGAGTCAACAGTCACGAAAGCGGACCTGGACGCTAACTTGGACAAAAAGAACCGGCGTTAAAAAAGATGCGTTAAAAAAGATGCGTTAAAAAAGATGCGTTAAAAAAGATGCGTTGGACGCCTTTGTCATCTTCGAGGCTGCCGCCTCGTCTTTTCTCGTTCAGCAGGCAGGAGCCTGCAATTCATTGGTTTCCCAGGCAGGAGCCGTGGGAACCTGTGGTGGCGTTCGCTGAGAAACTTGGCGGGAAAAGAAATTGCACTTGAACAATGGTAACACATGGGGTACCATGGAGTCAGTTGTTTACCGTTCAACATACTAATCTAGCTGCCGTTACTTCGCGAGGAACGCGAGCAAATCTTGGAGACGGGAGGGAGGTAAGTCGACCAATGGAGAGAATACAAGATGCTCGCGTTCCACGAATACGAAACCCAAGAAGGTCAGCGTCCATTTGAGAAGTGGTTTTTGGATTTGAATTCAAGTGCGGCCCTCAAGGTCAGAGTTGCACTCGCTCGAATGGAAGCTGGTAACGCCGGCGATGTTAAATCGGTTGGTAACGGCGTTTCTGAACGACGTATAGACTTTGGTCCTGGCTACCGTGTTTACTTTGGCAAGGATGGCAATGACGTAATCATATTGCTAGCCGGCGGCACGAAGAAGGGACAGCAACGCGACATTGAACTCGCCAAACGATACTGGGCCGACTACAAACGCAGAAAACGAAATAAAAAGAAGGAATAGTCTTTTGCCACTTACACGCGATTTTAAAAGCACGGTCAAAGCTCGTGCGGAACGCGATCCGGAATTCCGGATTGGTCTACTGCAAGAAGCGGTGGCGGCGTTCATCCATGGGGAAACCGACCTTGGCAAGGTCTTGTTGCGTGATTATGTGAATGCCACAGTTGGTTTCGAGGAATTGGCGGAAACGCTCGGTAAGACGCCAAAGAGTTTGATGCGGATGCTGAGCAGCTCGGGGAACCCGAGGTCGGACAATCTTTTTGCGATCATCGCCCATCTTCAGGCCAACGAAGGCATTTCATTCGAGGTGGTTGCGGGGAAATGATCTTACGCAGCAGACGCATTGTCCTCCTTAGATGGTGTCTCCGCGGCCAGTTTTTTTTTCTTACATCGCAATTAGCTTGACGACATTCATGATCGCGAATGAAGACTCGGCCTTGACCTCTGATCTTTATCCTTTTTCGTTATCAGTACTCGATCGCGGCAAAAAAATCTCGGCACTGCCCAGAAACAACCCGCAACAGGGTGACGCCTGGGAAGGTGTGGCGC
>CAXBHV010001126.1:0-3111 GCA_963974855.1 uncultured Rhodopirellula sp.
CAGGGCAACTAGCAGAGTGAGCAGAAAAGCAGAGATGGGATTCAAAACTGGCATGCGAGAGTCTCTCGGAGTACAGCAGGTGGGACCTGGGCGGCAAGTGTCAGCCGCGTCGCAGGCGTTGATGTGGGCAAATGAATTGCTGCCCATTCTAGTCCAATTCCCGCTGTGTTCCCACATCCCCCGCTGTCGACCAACGAGGGATTGGCTTCCAGTCGCTAAATCGACGTGGAATTGCCTGCCATCCAGTATGGCTTTCCGTCTGTCCGACTCCACCCGACAAAACGGAAAGCCATTTTCACACAAGAGTTTTTGCACTTTAGACCGACTCGTCATCGGCCTTGGTTCGTGCTGGTTTCACGCTAGTGCCAAAACACTTAAGTTCCGCTCGGTTTTGAGGCCGAAAAACTGAACAGACGTAACTTAAGGTTTCTAACGCTATTTTCGCGATCGAGGGGCTGCTCAGCCGAACAATCGCTCGTGAGGATCCGTCAAACCATCGGCGAGTCGTCGCAGCGCTTCGGTCTCGATCTGGCGAACACGTTCGCGGGTCAAGCCCAGTTCGGCTCCGATTTCTTTCAGCGTCTTAGGATCGCATCCTTCCAGACCGAAACGTAGTTTCAGTACGGTGGCTTCGCGTTCTTCGAGATCACCGAGCAGTTCCATCGCATGACGCAGAATGTCATGGTCAAGCATTTCCTCGTCGGGAGCCTTCAAGCGTTCATCCATCACCATGTCGCCAAGTGACCATCCCGATTCGGTTTGGTCGCTCTGGGGCGTGCTGTTGCTGATGCGAATCGCCTTGCGGATAATCGGCAGCTTCTTTTTCGGAAGTCCCAACAATCGAGCGATCTCTTCGTTCGATGGGGTGCGGCCAAGTTCTTCGCTCAAACGTGCAGTCGCTCTTCGCCATTTGCTCAGCAGCTCGACCATGTACGCGGGAATGCGAATGGTCTTGGCACTGTTGATCAACGCACGTTTGATCGACTGTTTGATCCAGTAGCTGGCGTAGGTACTGAAGCGTGTTCCCATCGTTGGGTCGAACCCTTCGACGGCACGCAACAGGCCAAGGTTGCCCTCTTCGATCAAGTCTTGCAGCCCCAGGCCTTTGCCGGTGTAGCCGCGGGCGATGTTAACGACCAAACGCAAATTGGCGCGAACCATACGGTCGCGAGCCAACGCATCGCCTTGTGCAATTCGCGTTGCCAGTTCGGTCTCGTCATCCGCAGATAACAACGCCGTTTCGTTGATCTCGCGCAAGTAGGTTTCCAAGGGAGACTGTGCCGCATTGCTGCGGGGAGTGGCTCGCTTGGACGGACGAATTCGAGACTCCGCAAGTTCGGTATCAACTTCGGACTCGACGTCGCTAGAAAGTTCTTCGATTTGTGACATGGATTACTCGGACGCTAGTGGTCGAACATCGGCTTTCGTCCATCACGTTGTTCGATTCAATAGGTTGCCGCACACGTTGGAAGGGTGTGAGGACCAAAATCGTCAAACGAAGGGGAGGAAACGTGACGCGAAAGTCGCATTCGACGGGGTGGAGGTCAGGTGAACAATGCTAGCATCGGCAAGTTCTTGACTCTGACTTCAGTTTCCGGCAAAGCGGACGAGTGTTTCCGATTATTCCGATTAGGCGGCCCCCTCGGGTTGCCCAAAGATTGCCGAGCACGGCCGAGCCAAGCGGTTAGGCAAACGAGGTGAGCCGCGGGATCACAGGATCGAGCCAATTGTCGCTCGGCTTTCCAAGCCGTTGGCGTGCTTCACGTTTTTCGATCGATGCGAGAGAGAGACCACGTTCGATTTGAATGCGACGTTCGGCGCTGGCGGTTCCAGCTTGGAAAGCTGGCCGACAATGGGTGCGCGCGGTCACCCGGTGCCTCACGGCCAATGCCATCTACTTTGGCACTAACCGGGCAGGTCACGCCGCTCTGCTACAACAAGAAAACGCTGCCGGATCTAAATCCGACAGCGTTTCAAAAATGGAATCGCGTTTAAGCCAATTCGAGGTCGTTCAAAATGAACGAATTATTTGTTGCCTGCAGCTTTAAAGCTTTCGTTGCCGATTCCAACGATTCCAACGGCAACACGTGGGCCAGCGTCACCTGACGGTTGGCTCTTCAGATCGTCTTTGCCGGCGTGTACGACAAACGAACGTCCAAGGATGAAGTGCAGCGCGGTGTCCTTGGTGGTCACGTTGACAGTGGCAACACCTTGATCGTCGGCAAGAATGTTTCCAAGGTCACCTGCGTGGCTGTGAGCACCGGGGCCGCCGTGATCATGTCCAGCTGGGTTAAAGTGACCACCAGCCGAAGTTCCATCGGCAGCGCGGCGATCACCAAACTCATGGATGTGGAAGCCGTGTTCGCCGGGAGTCAGGTTGCGAACTTTGCCTGTGATCACAAGCTCGTCGCCCTTTTGCACCAAACGCAGCGTGCCGCGTGCCTTGTTGTCCTTGGTCGGCATCAATACGCAAACGCCAAGCGTTGGAAGTTCGGCGTGAGCATGCTCGTGCGAGTGCTTTTCTTCAGCATTTGCGACAGGAGCAACAAACCATGCGGCGAGCGCAACCAGTGCCATTGTTTTCATAAAACCCAGTTTCATCGATCGTCTCTCGTTGTAAGGGGGGAATGGGGAAGGAGCGATTTAGTTAACTTTTTCTAAGTTAGCGATTGTACACATTAAGTGAATGCAAGTCGTTTGCCCAAATCATGTTTTTCCAAAACGATGCATTCGATCATTGTCGGCCAGCTTTCCAAGCTGGAACCGCACTCTTCACCTTTGCCGCAAAGGTCGTTCCGATTTTGCAGCAGGCACAATGAAATTGCGAAATTGCTGGAATGTTGCATGAAGTTCGCTTGAAACCTCAGTTCACGTTATTTGAAATTGTCTAGCCGCATCGCTAATTACGAGCTTTTTAGCCCTTTCTGGTGCCGTTTCCGATATTCGCCTGGGGTCATCCCCTCGCTTGCTCGGAATTGGCTGGCCATATAGGCGGGATACTGAAATCCACTCGAAAACGCGACATCCTCTAATTTCAGGGTCGATTCGCGTAGTAACGATTTTACTCGTTGAATCCTCGCCTCGCGGATCGCATCGAGTGGAGAATGCCCG
>CAXBHV010001127.1:0-3109 GCA_963974855.1 uncultured Rhodopirellula sp.
AACGGCTAACGGGATTTCACCCAATGATTCCTGCCTAACTGCTTAGCGATTGACTTAGTGGAACAAATTATCGCACCCCCGCCTCAAATCTCGGCAAGCTAGTTAAACTAGGTCGAAATCGCCCAACTGATTCCTCGCCACCACGACCTTGCTGCAGTGAAAAACATCACGAACGTTCAGTCCTACCTGACGCGAATTGCTTTCCTGCTCGCCTTTTTGCTTGCCGGTGGCCATGTCGCCGAAGCCCAATACTTGCCGAATCCGAAGCACAGCGATGCGACGGATCGGTTCTTCCAGCTTGATTCTTGGCTGCCAACTCCGACGACCACGCGGACGGCCTCGGGGGCCCCCGGTCCAGGTTATTGGCAACAACGTGCCGATTACGACATCGACGTCACGTTGGATGACGAAAACCAAAGTATCCGCGGCACTGTGGTGATCGACTATCACAATCAATCGCCCCATCCACTGTCGTACGTGTGGCTACAGTTGGACCAGAATATTTTCATGCCCGACTCGGACGCGGTCAGCACCGCGCCAGCGCCGTCGATGCATCCGCGAGTCGAGTTTAATGCGATTCGTTCGCTGCTTGCTCGTTCAACCTTCGAAGGCGGCTACCGTATCAAATCTGTGACCGACGGTGATGATCAACCGATCCCGTACACCATCGTGAAAACGATGATGCGAGTCGATCTGCCTGAACCGCTCGCGGCAAACGCATCGACCACGCTGAAAATCAAGTACCGCTACAACGTCGTCGACAGCAAAATCATACGCGCCCGCAGCGGGTACGAATTTTTCGAGAAAGACGAAAACTATATCTATGAAATCGCGCAGTGGTATCCACGCGTTGTCGCCTATACGGACTACACCGGTTGGCAACACAAACAATTCTTGGGACGTGGGGAGTTCACGCTCGAGCTGGGTGATTTTGATGTTCGCATCACCGTGCCGAGCGACATGGTGGTTTCGGCCACGGGTGAGTTAGCAAACAGCGACGACGTGTTGAAACCCGAGTGGATCGAACGACTCGAAACATCTCGATCCGCTGAGAAACCGGTCTACATCATCACGCCCGAAGAGGCAAAAGCGAACGAAACGAGTCGTGCCAAGGGAACCAAGACTTGGGTATTCCAAGCGAAAGAGGTTCGCGACTTTGCCTTTGCCGCGAGCCGAAAATTCATTTGGGACTCGATGGGAGTGAACGTCGAAGACCGCACCGTGATGGCGATGTCGTATTATCCCAACGAGGGAAATCCATTGTGGAGCACCTATTCGACCGAAGCGATCGCTCACACGATTGAGGTCTATGGGCGTTACGCGTTTCCCTATCCGTATCCGGTCGCGATCAGCGTCAACGGTCCGGTGTATGGGATGGAGTATCCGATGATTTGCTTCAACGGACCGCGCCCCGAAGACGACGGAACCTATAGCAAAGCGACCAAGTATGGTTTGATTTCGGTGATCATTCACGAAGTCGGTCACAACTTCTTTCCCATGATCGTCAACAGCGATGAACGACAATGGACATGGATGGACGAAGGTCTCAATACGTTCTTGCAATATCTAACTGAACAAGAATGGGAAGAGGATTATCCGTCGGGTCGTGGTGAGCCTGCCAAGATGGTGCCCTATATGAAGGGCGGCGGACAACGTCCGATCATGACCGGCAGCGAAGAGATTTTGAGTTTCGGCAACAACGCGTATGGCAAACCAGCCACCGCATTGAATATTTTGCGTGAAACGATCATGGGACGTGAACTGTTCGATTTTGCTTTCCGAGAGTACGCGTTGCGATGGCGTTTCAAACGTCCCACGCCAGCCGATTTTTTCCGCACGATGGAAGATGCTTCGGGTATCGATCTGGATTGGTTTTGGCGTGGTTGGTTTTACAGCACCGATCATGTCGACATCGCGATCAGCGACGTGCGGCTGTACCAAATTGACAGTGGCGATCCCGAAGCCAACGCGGAGATTAAACGTCAAGAACGTGACAAAAAAGAACCGACGATTTCAAAGGATCGCAATGCTGAATTGCCCAGACGAATCGACTTGCATCCGGGATTGAAGGACTTTTACAACAGCCCCGATTACGATGAACATAAAGTCGAGGAGTCGGATCGCAAGGCTTATCAAAAATTCCTGGACGGACTCGAATCAGACGAACGGTCGCTGTTGCGTCGCAAAACGAACTTCTACGTCGTCACATTCAAGAACGTTGGTGGCTTGGTGATGCCGATCATCGTTCGCGTGCACTACGCCGACAACACAAGCGAGACCGTGACGATTCCGGCTCAGATTTGGCGTAGCAATTCCAAACAAGTCGACAAACTGTTTGTCACTGAAAAAGAGATTGCTCGCTTGCAGCTGGATCCAAAACAGCAAACCGCCGATGCCGAAGAATCGAACAACTATTGGCCTCCGAGACTGGTTCCCAGTCGCTTCAAGTTGTTCAAGAGCGAGAAGAGCAAGAATCCGATGCAAAAGGCGCTGAAGCCCGACGTCGATACGTCCGAAGCCGCCAAGGACAGCGACAAGCAGAGCGACGATGAGAAATCGGATGACAAAAAGAAAGACGGCAATGACGGAAAACCTGAGGTGAAAACCGAGGCGAGATCTTCGCACGATTCGTCGAGTGAAAAGGCGGACGAAACGAAGTCCAGCAAATCGCCTAACTCGCGGTCCAAATCCTCGCCCCGCAAAAAGCCGTCTGCCTAAATCCATTTCCACCCGATTGTCGTTGATCGCTCCGCGATCATGATGTGGATCGCAATGGACGTCGATTCTAATATTGAGGTAGAGGAACTCGTGCGTGAGTTTCGGTCATCTCAGAAAACGAAAGTCACGCACGTCTTCCGCTACAATCAAATGTGTCACTCATTTCCCAATCGGTTCTCTACGGTTCGAATTCGTCATGTTCCATGCACTACTCTTCCTCGTGCTGATGCACCCGGTCCATGAAACCGTCAGCGAAGTCCAGTGGAATCGCGAAACCAAACGCTTCGAGATCGCTCTAAGGCTTCATATCCTCGACCAACAATGGATCGAAAATCAAGCGGACAAGACGCAGGGGATTCAGGACGTTGCGCTTCGTTACTTGAACAAGACG
>CAXBHV010001128.1:0-3109 GCA_963974855.1 uncultured Rhodopirellula sp.
TGTTTGTAGTCGAAACCCAAGCTCGGCTTGTCTCCCTTGTTCTGCCAATACCAGCCGACGACCAGCGAGTTATCTTGGTTGGGTAGGTTCGGATGCTCAGGGTTTTCGTAGTCATAGTTTGCGTCGGGAACCACAACCGAGCGTCCTGCGGTGGAACGAGCGATTTGGAATGCGGTACCTACGGGGATAATGCGACCGCCGAATTGTTTGGCACTGGCGTCGTAAGCGTCGCGCAACCGCTCGTACATCTGCTGCTGGCTCAAACCATCTTTCATCAACAGCGGCGAGTCTTGGCGGTAGGCCCAAGTCTGGTGAATCAATAATTGGGCGGTCGGCGCCAATTCACTCACCAGAGCGGCCAATTGATCGATGTGCGGGTGATAGGTCTCGGGTTTGTAACTCAAAGCACTCATTTGCTGTACGGTGACAAAGTCCCAGGGCTGCAATTTCAAATACTCTTGCAAGCTCAACTTTTTTCTGCTGGCACGGTCACTGTAAGGTTTCACCTCACTATCGGACGCCGACTGAATTGCTAGTGTGGCGTGCTTTTCTAACGTGCAACCTCCGATGTTCGCAGTGCCAATCACAATATCAACCGAGCCTTCGGATTGAGCAATCTCACGCAGATACAGACAGGCGTTTTGAGCGAAGCTATTGCCAATGGTCAGTACGCGGACCGTCCGTTTGGATTGTTGCGGAAGGGAATTTGCAGGATCATTCTCCGTTCCGAATGAATCTGGCGTGATCATCAAGACGAGCACGCCAAAAAGGACAAGTCGTGAATTGAGGCGGGCGAGGCAGTGAATCATGACGCGACGATGATATTTTGGGTGGGGGCGGGAGGTAACAACGAACGTCCTAAGTTTAGCAGAGTTTGACGACGTGTCATTGAATCATCTTCTCACCCGTAGCGAACCTCGCCAAGAGTTTGGGCCTCATCCACGTGATCTCCGCAACCTTGGTGATGTTTGCTGCTGCCGAAACCGGTGTTACAACAGACGCTAGCGATTCGTGGTACATTTGCATTTCCTTCAAAACCTCTCCCACTCTCCCACCTTTTTCTCACGTTCCATGATTTTCCGTCTTGCATTTTCGTTTCTATTTTGTTTTTCCGGGACTCTATTGACTTCGGGGGCTAGTCCCGACCCCGTCCCCGACGTGACTTGGTCACTGAACAGCCCGAGCGAATTTCTCGTCCAGGGAGAGGTCAAAACCGCCGATGGTGTAGACGGC
This sequence comes from uncultured Rhodopirellula sp., assembly GCA_963974855.1. Taxonomy (GTDB): domain Bacteria; phylum Planctomycetota; class Planctomycetia; order Pirellulales; family Pirellulaceae; genus Novipirellula. Next base: position 1,234 of record CAXBHV010001128.1, read on the forward strand.
CAGTCACTCGTGTTTGAAGGGCGTTCATTGCTGACAGTGGCAGACTCTGCTGAGCAAATCGCTGTCAGCCAAGTCTTTGCACTTGCGGTCTGGGTCAATCCTTATCAGGTCGGCAAAACACAACAAATGATCGCCGCAACGCATCAATATTCGTTGGATCAGCGGAATTGGGGGGTGATGATTGACAAGGACAAACGATTCCGGTTGTACGTCTGGCAAGACCAATGGGTAACAGTGGACTGTGACAAAGTGCCCGAGCTTGGTCATTGGCACCTGGTCGCGATACAGGTGCGAGCGGGCGCTGCCGAGCTCTGGGTTAACGGCGAGCTTGCGGGACGAGTCGACCTGAAGCGACCGCTAAAGCCAACTGCGACTCCGTTGACCTTTGGTGGAGTGAACGACAACGGCCATATTCGCCAGAACATTAGAGGCGCGTTAGATTCCGCACAGTGGTTCAATCGGTCTTTAACCGCTGACGAAATGCGGCATCTATATCATCCGGTTTCTGCAACCCACCCCGTCCCCGAGTTGCCGAAACCGGTTCCTCTTTGGGACGAGACGTCTACATTGCCCTCCGCCGCCGAACTTCCTCAAGTCGATGGAGTAAGGTTTGGTGTCATCAAGCCGTATGAGTTTTCCAAAGATCGCTATCGCTTCCTGCACGGCGTTGCACTTGGGTTTCATCGAGATCGGCTGTACGCGTCTTTTGGACACAATCAAGGGGGTGAGAATACCGATTCGGAAGAGGCGCGAGTCTGCCACAGCGATGACGATGGGCGAACCTGGAGCGATGTGACGACCATTGACGCGGGGAACGAGCCAGGAATCGGAGTCAGTCATGGCGTGTTCCATTCGCAGCGTGACGAATTTTGGGCATTTCACGGTGCCTACTCCGGCACGATGGAAAACGTCCACACTCGGGCTTATCTTCTTGACGAGGCGACCGGAACATGGACGTCCAAAGGGACGATAATCGAAGGCGGCTTTTGGCCGATGCAGCAGCCGATCAAAATGCAGAATGGTAACTGGATCATGAGTGGGCTTCGCGTCGGAGATGGCGCCCCCGCAGCAGTCGCTATCAGCCACGGAGATGATTTCACCGCCTGGGATCTAATTGTGATTCCACGTGGGGAAGGAATCGGAAACATGTGGGGGGAATCGACGGTGTTTGTAAACGGCGAGACGATCGTCAATCTGTCCCGTTATGGTGCCGAGGCAACCGCCCTGCGTGCCACTAGCGACGACTACGGTCGCACATGGACCGCCTCGCTTCCTTCGAATTTGCCGATGACGACAAGTAAACCGTACACCGGAACCCTTAGCAGCGGACAAAATTACCTCGTCGGAACCACGGCGGCGCACAATGGCGGACGACGCTCGCCGCTGACGATTGCCGTCACGCGGCAAGGTGAGACGCTATTCAGCAAAGTGTTTGTGATCCGGGACGCCGAATTCGATGACGGCCCAGGCGAATCGCATCCGCAAACAAAATTGTCGTATCCCTACGCGATCGAGCATGACGGCAAATTGTACGTCGGCTATTCCAACAGCGGTGGCGGCGTGGGCCGCGTTGGAAGTGGACGCGAGTTGTGGAACAACAACAGTGCCGAATTAGCCGTCATCCCAATCAAATGTCTCACTCGCCCGTAGCGAAAGTCGCCAAGACTTTCGACAAGCACCACGGCGACTTGAAACTCAACGCATAGTGTCGCTAACCAGTTAGGGAGGAGTCTTTGAGTATATTGGCCGTTTTGGCGCTAGCCAGGTTCCGGCGCTGAACCGGGGCTAGCACCGGACTGCTAAAACTTTGGTATTGACGTTGGATAATGGGGGTGAGTTTTTCTTCCGGTTGATACTGCAGTTACCTCTCCACCGA
>CAXBHV010001129.1:0-3107 GCA_963974855.1 uncultured Rhodopirellula sp.
GAGCGGCTCACTAAATCAACAAGCCGTTGACGACATCCGCCACGACCAACCCGAATTCTTAGCGGTGACAAAGCACCAGCTTTTAAACGGCTAGCAAAGCCGCAGTCTCTCAATAATGAGGCGGCTTTTCATCGAGTGGATCCTGAGCCGGTTCTTTGGTCGACTTTAAATCCTCCATCTTCTCTTTCACCGACTTCAAAACCGCTTGCAATCGATCTTGCCGCATCGCCTGTTCCGTAACAACTTCGTTGAGTTGGTCATAAGCGTGTTGCATATGCGTGATCTTAATTTCAAGTTCAATCACACGCTGTTTCAGTTCAGAGTCGTTCGCCATGCCTTACAAATCTTTCGCGTTAAAAGTATCGCCTTGACGCAGATCGCCAGTTTGAAGCCCGAGTCGAAACCATCTCAGTCGTTGTTCACTCGAACCATGAGTAAACGATTCGACATCGACATAGCCTCGACTTCGTTTCTGTAACCGGTCATCGCCGATCGCAGCGGCGGCACGCAAGCCCTCCTCGATATCCCCTTCTTCAATCACTTGTTTTTGCAATTGCAAGTGATGCAGCATGCAGCCTGCGAAGAAGTCTGCCTGCAATTCGAGTTGTACCGATGCGTGGTTCGCCTCGTTTTCGCTACGCGTCCGCCGGACTTGCTGAACTTGATCGGTGTAACCAAGCAGGTTTTGTACATGGTGACCCACCTCGTGAGCAATCACATAGGCTTGGGCAAAATCGCCGGGAGCCCCTAGTTGGTCCGAAAGCTGAGCAAAAAACGACGTGTCGAGATAAACTTTCTGGTCTGCAGGACAATAAAATGGCCCCGATTCCGCTGTCGCACCGCCACACGCCGAACGCACTTGGCCACTGAATAAAACGAGGGTCGGCGGAACATATTCTCGGCGTAATTGAGTGCGGAATAAGTGCGTCCAAACATCCTCGCTGTCGGCAAGAATCGTTTTGGCAAAATCCCCGGCTTCTATCTCCGCTGGCGTGAGCTCGCGATTGCCCTCCGCTTGCCCGATTCTTGGCCCCGGCGCCTGCTGGGCTTGTTGCATTAGTTGACGCGGGTCCCCTCCTAGCAACGCGACAAATAGGGCCAAGAACATTAGCACTGCACCGCCGCCGGCAACCGCAGGGCCGCTGATACTGCGACGATCCTCTACATTGTCACTCTGTCGACGTCCACGCCATCGCATATCACCACTCCAAATAGATTACCGATCGAGTAAACATGTCCACGCCAACATGTTTGATTAAACTGTCCGAACTGTGCAAAACCAGCAGAAACCAATGCCCAAGTGGTCTACGGGGATTGTATCACCGAACGAATTGTTCGCTGGATACTTCGATGCTAGGTTCCAAGCATTTTTCGAGCCAATTCACCTTGCGTAACTTCCCCGCCCACAGAATCGGGCATGATCCTGTCTGCAAGCTGGATAAACGCGAGTTTTCGTCGAAGCCCCCGCCCCTTTGAATGTTCGACGAATTTGTTTCCTTTTTTACGTTCTGACTTTCACAAATCATGAATCACTCCGACGTTAACGAACCAAATCGCGACTCCGCTCAAACACCCTCGGAGGATCCGTCTTCTCAAGATCGAATTTGGACAGTACGCAATGTATTGTGGGGAATCGTTTGCGGTGCCGCTCTCGACCTCTTCTTGGTCATCTGGACCTGGATTCAAAATGACAAAGGGATGGCTGACCGCTGTGCCACCGAATTGGTAATGCCCATTGGCATGCTTTGGACGTTTACGTTGGTCGCGAGCCTGCTTTGTTTTCGCCAACATGCTCGGCGTTTCGGCGTTGTCTTCGCAATTCTGTTTGTGTTTATCTCGATCACCGGTAACGGATCGGTTGCTGACGCCAGCATTAGCGAACTCGAGCCGCCTCGCACCGATCTGAGTACTTTGTCCGAACCGCTTCGCTGCGTCGTGATGCTCGGCGGAGGAATCGGAATCGCCTATGACGAAGTTCCCGAACTGGGGTCGGCCGGACAGCGCATCATGTTCACGGCTCAGCTTTGGCATGCGGGGCGAACCCAGGCCGTGATTTGCACCGGGGGTTCATCGCTCAGCCCAATTCCGCCCGCCGAAGCCGGTCGCATGATGCTCGAATCAGTCGGCGTCCCGAGTGACAAGATTTTCGAATCTCCCGGTGACAATACATCCCAGGAAATGACCAACCTCGCCGCCTTTTTTGCCTCGCCCCCTGAAAACTTTCCTCGCGACGGAAAGGTAGGCCTGGTGACCAGTGCCTATCATATGAAACGTGCGATGCGTTTGGCCGCCGACCACGATCTAACGTTCGTTCCGCTGCCATGTGGTTATGAAACGCACTTCGATTACGACTTCTCGCCTCGCGAGTTGATCCCCAGCGCCAGTGCGATGGACCGTTTCGGACGAACGCTCAAAGAGCGACTAGCCCGATTGGTTAACCGCTAACCAAAACACACCGCGGCGTCATCCATCGTGGCAGCGGTGCGGAGCAAGCCGGGACCGCTAAGGCGTTGGTGTTGACGTCGGATATTGGGGGAGAGTTTTTTTTCCGGCCTATGCTGCAGTTACCTCTCCACCGACGAAGTCGGGGGAGAGGTGGCAGAAAACCAGCGCAACTAAAAATTACGTCAATACCAAAGTCTTAGCGGTGTGGCGTATGCCCAATGTCATCTACTTTAGCACTTGCACAGTGTGCGATATGTCTCGAAATGCGTCGCGATAGCCAATTCTGAAGATCCCAGCGGATTCAATGGATTGCCATATCGCAACATCACGATATATTGAGCATATATGTCAGAGAATGGTACGAGAGTCGGCGTTTGCCTGATCCGTCGTGCACGGCAACGCAAATCTACGACGGGGCGTGCAGGCTAATGGATCGACGCTGAGGCAAATGGTTCAGCGTTTGCTTGCTGTTTTGGAATCGCTCACTCATTTCGCAGGATGGAATAAAGATGTCGGACTTGAAAACGGTCACGGTTGATGAACTCGCGATGTTGGATGCACGAGGTGAGATTGATTTAGTTGACGTTCGAACGCCGTTGGAATTTCGCGAGGTGCGTGCATTGATTGCGCGGAACGTGCCACTTGATTCGCTCGACCCCGCG
>CAXBHV010001130.1:0-3107 GCA_963974855.1 uncultured Rhodopirellula sp.
GCACGCGTCGCCGTCGCATGGAAACGCGGTGTGATCTTGCCCGAATTGCTAAGCGAACTCAAGCAAGTGATCTGCACCGCGTAGATAAATTTGAATCCGATCAGATCTGACCGCCAGGTTTCCGTTCCTTGGATGCTTTCTCGTCTTCGAGACGTGTCTTCTCGACTTCGGCTTCATAGGCTTCGATGTCTGACTGCGAAACTTTGATCGTGGTGTCGCGAGGACCTCCACATCCAACGATGGGAGAGACCGCCAAGACAGCGACAAGCACGAGAAGTGAAAAATTACGGTTCATAGCGTTGTATTGATTCCAGGCATGGTAGGTGGTTGGAACAGATTTTCAAAAAGCAACGCCGGAGCCATAGCCCAGGCGTCGCTTGATCTTGTCAGTAAGCGTTTAGCCTCAAATTCGTAGTTAGTATTCAGAGCTGGAACGCTGAGCTTAGGGCACTAAGCTTAGAATTCAGTGCTGATCAATTCCTTGTTGGCGCGTGTTCCCAGTGCTCCCCACAATCCATAGGGACTTTGCGATCCGGCGGGAGGGCCCAACATTGGTTGCGGAACCGAAGAGCTATTGAGATTCAATCCAGGATTGCCCGCGGTGCTGTCCCCCGCTTCAATCGAGTCGGTGATGAATTTAACCGCACCGTCGGACATCAATACGTGAGCGCCGCCCTGATGTCGACTGCTCGCGGAACCGGCGGCGGTATTGTAGACCGCATTGGTGGCACAGAGCTCGGTGTTGGGCGGCAGGATCGTAAACATGATGCCCATGTTTGGTGCTGTTTGGGCCCACGAGTAGCCGCGGCCATATATGGAACTCAACTGAGTTCCCGTGATACCCGTGCTTTTCCAAAACTGGGGACGCAGTGGATCGATGTCACCACGGCAATAGAGCGGATTGTCCGCAAGATTACCGGTCGCTCCACCTTTGTTGTAACCGCGAGTTCGAATGTCGTTGTCGCCAAGGTCGGTCGCGATTTCGCCCATCATGATCGTGTTCGCGGTTCCGTCGAGGATGTCGCGAAAACCGGTTTTCATGTGCGTCATGAAAACACCGCGAAGATCCGCTTGAGCGTTGATGGATCGCCATTGGGAAATGTTGGCCAAGTTCGCATTGTCGCGGTTTCCGACCAGTACCGAGCCGCTGACGACCGAGTCGCCCAGGCACGCTACATAGTTCGTACGTCCCAATGCAGGCAAACCGATGCCGGGATCACTTGGGCAGCGAAACCCTGCGACTTCGGTCATCCAAGGAACGTAGTTAATGTTCTCGGGACTGGGGCCCATCGCAGGCCAAGTTCCACCGACAACGCTTGGGTTACTGATTTGCTCCCATAGTGCTTGCTGCTCAACGAACGGAGTAAGCCCCACCAGGACGCTCAATCGCAGCACATTCGTATTCAAGGACGACGCGGCGGTAAAGCTCGCTCCCGTCGGTGCCACGGTGCCTGACCCATGAATCGGCAATTGATTGAATGCGGCTGCATAGTTATGCATTCCTAAGCCGATCTGCTTAAAGTTGTTGCTGCAACTCATTCGGCGAGCCGCCTCGCGTGCCGCTTGCACGGCTGGCAATAGCAATCCCACCAACACGCCGATGATGGCGATCACAACCAGCAATTCCACCAGCGTGAAAGCTGGACGTCGATGATAGTTCTTAATCATTCTATGACTGACTCCGAGTGAAGCGACGAGGATGGAAAAAAGGTGGATAGGCGTCCCGTCGCGGCCAACCCGACCTATGAAAAGCAACCTCTCAGCCGTGAGGGCTACCCGCCGATTGCGATTCTTGCGTTATCGTTTCCGACCGTGACGCTTCGCTGATTGGCGGTGCTGTTTCCCTTTTTTGCTGCAGTAGGGTTACATTACCCGTCTTAAGGATTCCTGAAAATCAAATATTTTGGAAAGTTCGTTAGCCCCACGCTAAACGTTGAACTCGCGATTCTCGTGGCGGCGTAAGAGAGCGTCCGGCCTGGAAAAATCACAATCCGACGCGGAAGCGAAGGACTCCAAGTTGATCGCATCCTGGGACTGGCAATCTTTCGCTTATGTATTGGGCTACGACGATCATTCGACGAATGCTATTGGATCCAGCAGTCGGCTCTGCTACACCTCCAGCTCGGATTGTTTTTGCCAACAGTGCTCTTGCCCCACTCCATCGAGAAACATAGCCACGTGAACGTCATCGCTCGCGCTAGGGATTAGACGCCATGAATCTCTTTTTCCTCATGTTGCGGTCGTCATGGAAGGCGAGTTTAGCGTCGGTCGTCCTGGGTGGTGCTAGCGGAATGGCCACGCTGGGGTTAATCACGCTGATTCACCACGCGTTCAGTAGCCAGGACTCGCAGTCTGCGATTCTGCCTGCTCTGTTCGTCGCCGCTTGCGTTGCAGTCTTGATCCTGCAAGTCCTATCGAAATGCATTCTGACTCGATTGTCGCAGTCCACAGCCGCACGATTGCAGTTCGAATTATGCAACCGGATCATGGCCGCACCATTGCCCGAATTGGAACGCGTCGGTCCCCACCGCTTGCTGGGGATGTTACAAGGCGATGTGGGGGCAATCACCGGGGCGCTGTCAAACTTTCCCTCGGTTTGTGCCAGTGCGATGGTGCTGGTCAGTGGGATCGGTTACCTCGCGAGTCTTTCGATTCCCTTGGCTGCGTGCACCGTGTTCATGGCATCGCTGGCGGTCGCCAGTTATTTAGCTGGATTGCATTGGGCAAACTATCATTTACGTCAAGCCCGCGAAGATCGCGACGAAGTTAGCAAACAACTGCAGGCGATGGTCTTTGGCATCAAAGAATTGAAAGCCAATAATCGACGCTGTGTCGATTTCATCTATGACGTGCTGTTGCCTGCGGATACGTTGATGCGAGAACGTTTGATCAAAGGAACCGACATCCTCGGTGGTGCACACACCTGGGGGCGGCTTTCACTTTTCATTGGCATCGGATTGTTGCTGTTCGTTTGGCCTAAGATCGCATTCGTCACGCCTGAAACATTGATGGGCTACACGTTAACGATCCTGTATCTGACCAGTCCGTTGGACAGCATTCTTGGTTGGTTGCCGGCACTGAACCACGCGGCCATATCGCTGAGAAAA
>CAXBHV010001131.1:0-3106 GCA_963974855.1 uncultured Rhodopirellula sp.
AGTCACCTCCAATATCCTACAACAAGCCCAAAGTTTTAGCGGACCAGGCTAATGCGCGGCTTCGTTACCATGCCCCTGCTTTTACTCTGGCGTTGAGTTATGCGGCCAACTTGGGCGCCGTTGGTTTGGACGGCTTCCCATCGCTTGGCAATTCGGATGCGACTTTTGCATGCCCAATCGTGAATGGAAACTCACCGAGTTCGAAGTCGATCGGAACTTGCGTGTTCGCCGGTTCAATTCGATTTAACTTCCAATCCAAACGACGCCAAAACGATAGCCCCTTGGCCCACTGCTGAATGGCTGCTTTCATGCGTACCGCTGGCAAACAATCTCGATCCTGCAAGTCTTGCAAAATATCGAGCGCGCCACTGGGCGAACCGTGCAGCAGGATCGCGGTAGCAAAATTTACCCTCAGTCCGTCGCTGGCATCCATTCGAATCACCGTGGTGCCTGGATTCAGCGTTAGTCCGCGAAACAGTTTGACGGCGAGTGCGTTTTGATTGCTCCGCATCAAGCAAACGCCAAGCGTTTCCATGATCAACGGCGATCGAGGCAGCTTTTGAAGCCGCTCACTGGCTTCGGCGTATCTTCCAAGTTCGATCAATTGCAAAATCGGGGCTGGTAGAAGATCGCTAGGTGAGTTTTTTTGCGTCGCAGAGTGCGGCTGGGAAACGGCATTAACAACGGTTTGCATTGAAGAGCGATTTACATTATTCGACATAGTAGCACCTGGTGTAGGTTCCCAAGGCAATGGACGCCTGGGAACGATAGAAATGAAAGCAGATAAAAAGAAGGATCAAACGCAGCGGGTTTGTCCTAAATCTGCAATCGAATTCCAAGCACCACGAGTGTCGGTGAAGCCACGGATCGACGTTCCGCGACGACTTCTTCCGAGCAGAAAACAGGTTCGTGCCAAACATCCAATAGGGACGACGACGCGATGTTTTTTCCGGACTTGAAATCGCCTCGATCTACTAGCAGTGATTTGACGTCACGCACACTCGCCAAGGGCGACACAACTCTGTCGGGCGACGATACCGCGGTTTCGTGCTTCGACTGAGCTCCGTTGCTCCAGGCATTGATGGCAGGAGTGCAACAGCTGAGGCAAAAGAAAACGAAACCGCACAAGAGCGAAAGCTCTCGGGAACAGAAGCCAACACGGGGTCGGCGCGATTTCATTTTTTAAACGTCCACGATTGTCGAAGGGAGATATTTCGAAGTATTGCCGCGGAAAGAAAATTGTCAAGCGATGTCCAACCGGGAATGTCTTTTAGAAACGACGTGATCTGGGATCCGCGAGCCGACGTTCCTGGAGTGCGATGATCCAATCGGACTTTCTCCGAAACATCCCTTGTTGAAAAATTGGCTGATGCGATAATAGCAGCTTGAGGGTGTGCAAGGCTTCCTGGAGTTGTCTTACGTTCATGTCGTTCAACCGCCGCTGCTCGCGTACTGCTTTTGCGGTCGCTATTTTCTTTTGCACTCTGCTGAGCATCGTAGCCGTTGTTCTTGATAGCCCCGTCGGCATCGATCAACAACGTGATGTTGCGTCCGCGAGTTACGCCCTCGGTGCATTGCCGGATGCGGCGTCTCTGGCCTCATTGTCCCAGGCAGTGCAAGCCGATTCTGAGTCGGCCAACACGAAATGGGACATCACTTGGTGTGTCAAAGGCCGTGCGTTCACGAGTCGGCTTGGACACCAACCTCGCCACGTCGTTGCTGATAGCAACTTCGTTACGAAGACGCAAACTCTTTTGAATCTCGGCACGTCTCTTCGGCTGTAATCATTCCACTCGGCATGCGAGGTCCCTGCCGGACATCAGTCGCCCCAGTGAACTCAGTCGCCCCAGTGAGCTCCGTCGCCGAAACCGACCGACGTCCTGATGATGGCACTTCAGACAATCCGTTGATGAAGGTGCCAATGGGGCCAGCCTGAAGGCAAAACGATGGGCGTTTCTATTCCTCTAGCGTCAAAAATATTTACCCGATTGCTGCGGCCATCGAATCATCTTTTGCAATAGGGAACGTCCCATTACTGTGCATGAATCGGAATCAATTGATCTTGTTCGCCTTGATGAGCTGGTACAAAAGGAGGTCGAGTTTCGTAGCGATCATCCTTGGGTATGGGCGTCCACGTTGTATGGACCGGGGATCGTCAGTTTATCCCTGCTGTTTGCGATGTGGGTTTATGCCGGATGGGAGTTCACGTCCCGACTTGTCGTGAATGTGTCTTTGGCGTTATGGCTGTTGGGCCGCTTCATCATTTTGTCGGGGAGTGAAGGGGGGTTGCAGGACTTCGATGGTTCGATGTCCTCGTTCCAGCTGTTTATATTGATCTGCTACCTCGATACGATCACTGCGTTGGTTTTGGCATTTCACATTGGATTCCTATTCCGTCTTCCGGTGATCGGGCCTCGCGTCGCCGCGTTGGTTGCGGACGGACGGTTTATTCTCGAATCACATCCTTGGATGCGTCGCACCACAAGTTTGGGACTGATTGTTTTCGTCGGCTTCCCACTCGCGGCGACGGGAAGCGTCGGAGGATCGATCTTTGGGCGACTACTCGGGATGTCTCGGGTTGCTACCTTTTCGTGTATTTGTTTCGGAAGTTTGATCGGGAACGGTGCGATGTTCTGGTTCTCCGATATTTTGGGGAATTGGGTCGACAAAGACCATCCGGCCATTCAGTACGGAGGCATCATCGTCGTGCTGCTTCTCGTTATCATTCTGGAGCGGCGCTATCAGTCGCTTCGGAAGCAGTTTCTGCATCGAGAATCGGCAAACTTGTTACCGGCCAATGAAACACCATGAAGTCGGCAGCGGAACTTCATCAGCCAATCGATGACGATCAACGACGATTTTTGGATGCTGCTTGCCTACTGCGCCGGCAACGGCGGCAGCTGTTTGATTATCGGATCGGCCGCCGGCGTCGCGGCGATGGGGCTCGAGCACATTGATTTTGTTTGGTATCTGAAGAAGGTGGCTCCTTTGGCCGTCGCAGGTTACATCTCTGGAGTTTTCGTCATCCTGCTGCAACGTCTGCTTTTGCACTAAGCTCGACTTTTTCCATGTTAGGCGGCTTGAGTGAGCCCGAAGTCTAGCAGTT
>CAXBHV010001132.1:0-3105 GCA_963974855.1 uncultured Rhodopirellula sp.
TAGGTAGGCTGCTATTGGGATAGGGTTTCCAAGCTGCGATATGTTTGCCGCGTCCCGAGCACGCCCAAACGTCCAGCCGTTTGCTGTCGGTGCGTAGGATTACGGTCTTCCCGGTTCGCCCCACGGACATCAGCTTCGGATATCCCAACCTCTTGTCACTATCCTGATTTCGCTTCGCGTTTGCGGGTCGGCTTCGGTTCCATATCGCAAACGGCTTCGCCGCTTGTCCGGTGCGAGTGTTGAAGCGATGGATCAACCAACGTTCTGTTACCAGGCTGTCGACCTGTCCGCCATGGTTGATACTTTCAATTTGGAATGTACCCGCCACCCCGTACTGGTCTGCTGAAAAAGTGATGTCTTCGGCTCGATAGGGAAGTCGGATCGAAATCTCGCGATCCAGAACCGTTGCATTGTTGGGGGAAACATCCGGCGAGTAGGTCCAATTGGTTGCGTCGAAGCTAAACGCGTCGTCAACGAGCTCGGCATTCTCATAGTTCGCTTCGGTCAGTGGAATCAAATCGAAGTTCGTGTTTTGTCCCTTCAGTGGTTGAGCAAAGCCAAGATGAACAAGGAGAATCGCATTAATGGCAGCGATGATGGTTGTGAATTTCATAGAGGCCCAACGGTTGAACTACACAAGAAATGAGTGGTTAGCGATGAATTTACACCCGATGCCGGTGGCGGTGTATCACGATGCAGTAGATCGATAAGGATTCAGTGTACCCGATGAAATCACTGGATCGCTGTTCGTACGCGTGGGGTGCGTTAACATTATCCGGTGAGACTCCGAGCTGAAGGCTCGCGAGTTCGCCTCGCTGATCTTAATCGATTACGAGATAAGCCCAGGACGTTCCATCATTGTGGTGATGTCGTCGCATCAGACTTCCTCGGTCGCGGGATGAAGTCCAATGCCGCTAGATTAGAAGCGGTGCTCGCCAGAGCATGGGCGAGTTTCTTTTGGCTCTCCCTGCCTCGTTCACCGACTGGCGACGACAGAAACGTCGTCAATTTAGCGGTGTTCGGCTGAAGTCTGAACTGCAACCGGGATCACTGAACGCTCTAGGGCAAGCGGCGACACTATTGGCAACTGCAACTGCGTAAGGAAAGCAGCGACTAGGCGTTGCGATCCGACAACAACCGAATTGTCTCATCGACCTGGTCGGTGAACTCGGATGGCAAATTGGAGGCTAACGGAGCTGCGGCGATTTGCCGATAGAGTTGGTCCGCTGCGGGGCCCGCTTCCTCGCCACTCGCTTTTCGGTTGGTGTTTAACGTGTCGGCTATTGCGCGGTCGTTAGTGCGAGGGTCGGTGGGATCGGAAGAGTCGATCTTGGATCCGTCTGCGATTTGAGGGATCTGCACTGGCGGAAGCACTTGCTCGCCATCTGCCGATGTGTCCTCTTGCTCGCCGCCGCCGCCAACCGTGCCGCCGCCCGTTCCATTGCGATTTATTTCGTTGAGAATCAGCAATGCATCGAGTGCGGTGACCGAACCGTCTGCGTTCACGTCGTAACCAAAAGCGGGGTCACCCGCACCCACGGGGCCTGGTCCGTAGACATTCAAGTAGTTGATGATCGCGAGTGCATCAGCGGCAGTCACCGAGCCGCCGTTATCGACATCATATGGATTGATGTCATTGTGAAAGGGGGTCTCGTTCTCGAGCACTTCGATCACGAAGGTGGACGAGAGCGATTGGAATTCATTGTTCGAATCGGTTGCGGTGACGGTCAACTGGATTTCGCTTTGCGTCGATTGCTTGACGAATTGGTCGTCCACTAACTTCAGCAAACCGTCGATCACTTCGAAACGCGTGTCATCAACGGTCAGCACGTAGCGGTCGCTTGCGGATTGACCATCGAGCGTCACCGTGCCTGCAACCGCTCCGGATTCAAACTCGACCAACGAACCGCCAACAAGACTCAATACCTCTGGCTGCTCAGGCAGATCTTTGACTCGGATTGTGATCGGCTGAGTGAAAGGCTCGCCGTCCACGCCAAACTCTTTTGCCGTGACGTTGACGACAATCTCTTGTGCGTCTTCGTAATTCAGCGAAACGCCATCGGCTAATCTTAAATCGGATCCATCGATCACAAAACGATCATCGTCCACGGTCAGAATGTGGAATTGCTCGGTGTCTTCGTCGATCACGTGCAGTTCGGCTACCGTGTCGCCAACAGCATTTTCGAATACCGTTGCTTCACTCGGCGAGATGCCCGTGATCGGATCGTTCGAATCGGTAACAGTGATTGCCGGATAACTGACCAGTTCTGTTTCCGTTTCAGGGTCCGTGACGGAAACTGTCAATGAGATCCAAGGCTCTACTTCAAAATTCAATCCCTCGCCGTTGGCTCCGCCGATGAAGATCAGCACACCGTTGTTGTTGATTTGAAAGCGAGGATCGTTGATCTTGATCACGTGATTGTTGACACCATCGGCGTCAATCACCTCGATCATGCCAATCGGATCACCAAGTGCGAGTGCTTCTGGAATCGGGGCAAAGTGGAACAGGACATCGACCGGAGGATCCGCAACCGGAGTTACAGTGATCGACAAACTAAACGTTTCCGACTCGGTTACGCCATCGTGAATCGTTACGCTTACCGAATCGGTGCCGTAGAAATCGGGATCAGGCGTATAAGAAATCGAACCGTCCACTGCGACGTTCACCGTTCCGTGCGACGCCGATCCTTTTTGAACGATCACGAACTGGTCGTTTTCGATATCGGCCACTCCCACGCGCGCCCCGGGGGCCGCTAGATTGAGCGATTGGTCTTCGGCGGTCGATATCGCAGGCAGGCTCTCGTAATTCGGTGCCGTGTTTTCGCCGTCGACAAACAATGCGAATCGATCGACGCAATCTCACCAATCGTCGACAAGTCGATTGCCTTGTCTGCAATCACCGATCCGTCTCGTAAATCGACGATCCGCAACACGGTGTCCACCGGCGAAACAGACATCAGTAAATCTCGGGGGCCATCGAGCGTGATGGGGCCTGACATTTCGGGGAACGAGTGTAGTGAAACAAAATCGGCGTTCGCGTCCACGACGCTGACTCCGCCATCGATCTGCCTCAGCACCAACAATCCCGACTCGTCATCAAAGTCG
>CAXBHV010001133.1:0-3104 GCA_963974855.1 uncultured Rhodopirellula sp.
CAACTCGCCACCGAGTGCATCCAGACTGGCGACAATCTCGACCATCGATCCGCCTGCACCGAGATTTCCAAAGTGCCCCTTGGCTGTGGTGACGGGCGGCTGATCCGCCGGAGGCCCAAAGACGTCCGCGATCGCTTCGGCTTCGTAACGATCCCCTTCGACCGTCCCCAGGCCATGAGCGTGAATGTGACCGATCGATTTTGGATCGGCCTTACCCAACGCCCCTTTCAACACGTTTCGCACCGCTTGGCGAATAAAATCTTCACCGGCACCCGATCCAACCGCACTGCTGCTGAACCCGACGACTTCGCCGAGAATCGTGGCACCGCGTGCTTGGGCATGTTCAAGCGATTCGCACATGATCGCGGCGGCGCCTTCGCCCACCACGCTGCCGTCACGCGAAACGTCAAACGGGCGACTCATTTTTGAAGGATCTTCAGTGTCGGCGGCAAGTTTTTCTTGCAGCGATGCGTGCAGCGTACGCAGCGGATGGACGCGAGAACCGGTCGCACCCACGATCAAGGCGTCGGCGTGACCTCGCTCGATCGTCGAGACAGCTTCGCCCAATGCCGCACCGCCACTCGCTTCACGGACAGTGATCGAATTGTTGGGTCCGCGCAGATTGTTATAGATCGCAATGTGGCTGGCTGGCATGTTCGGCAAATACTTTAGCAACCATAACGGATTGACTTGCGGACGACCTTCGCCCCCCCATTTGTCAAAATGAAAGGTGCCTTCGTCGTCCATGCACTTCAAAATGCCTGCCGAAAATTCTTCGGGCAACGACATGATGTAATCACAACCGTAGACCACACCGACTCGCTCAGGATCACGTTTGTCTTCGCTCAGTCCAGCGTCGTGCAGGGCCAATTGAGCCACTGCGACGCCCATCTCGATTTCGCGGCACATCACCTTGCTGCCTTTGCGAATCGTACGTTGCAGCGGTTTGTCTAGCGGACCGTAGTTGGAAATATCGCCCGTGAATTCTGTCGCTTCCGCACCATGATCGACACCGAGCACGCCCTGCGGCACTTGCGTAAATGGCCCAATGCCGCTTTTGCCAGCACGCAAAGCCGACAGCATTGCTGAAGATTCAATTCCGAGCGGACTGACAACACCGCGACCTGTGATCACAACGCGACGAGAGGGGGTTCTATCCATGGAAGGTCTACGACCGAAACCGGTCGGTTCACTGAGAGAGTCGAGAAACGCGTAGTTGCGTCAAAAAACAGGGAGAGCGAGACGACATTCTAGCCAGATTCGGCGAATCGTTTCAGTAGGGGCAAAACAGAGTGTTTTGTATTCGTAGAAGCCCAGGTTTTTGGCAGAAACTTTCGCGTTTTCATGCAGAAGGACGTCTTTTACGGCTCGGTGGAGTCGGCCTCCGTAAAACGGTTGTCACCAACTGTTCACGCCATGTGCTCCAGTAGGGCCGGTTCCCACCGGCCGTCCGGTGCGGCTCAATGAATTCGGCCGGTAGGAACCGGCCCTACGCTCTATGAACAATTGAGCAACAAACGCGGCTTAGTATCGGCCGCGATGGGGAGCGTCGAACGGGATCGCAGACGCAGTCCGTGGGGCGATCGGGTTGGTCGTCAAATTTTCGGACGCACGGCCGCGGAATTCGACGAACATCAACGCATCGGCTCGTCCAGAGGTGTTCCCAGTCAACATGTCCAGATTCATGATCGACGATCCGCCCTGTCGCTCGGGGCTGGCCACGACGCCACACGACAACAACAACACCTTGTCCGATTCCCAGCGGAATCGTTCATGCAATCGCCAACTGACGACCTGCGGCACGTCGATTTTCGTGCGATGCACTTGTTGATTGCGAAGCGGAAGCTCGAGTTCCACCGAATTGAATTTGTCGACTTGGTCGATTTCGGCCTTGATCATCACGTCGATGATGCTGTTGTTGGTCGACAACAATGGACTCAGTGACAACCGATATCCCTCTTGGACTTCGCCGGTTTCTGGTTCGTACGGCGGCCAACCTTGCGGTGATTCGCGGACGTTTCGGACATAGTTGCGGCCGCGAGTTCGTGACAATTTTTCAGTTTGGCCGTTAAAAATCGGCAAATCGACGCCCTGAACTTCGCGAGCGTCGGTGCGTTGGCGAAGCATATTCAAAACCACTGCCGCATTTTCTTTGCTCAACAGCCATGCTTGAACGCCAGGCGAATCAACGGGAACGTGCGTCATCAACATGTGAGCACGGGCACGCCAATTGGGATTTCCCACGGTCATCAATCGCAGATGCAGCACTTGCGGCTGGATGTCGCCGGCGATGAATCGATCAACGATTCCCGCAACGACTTGATGGACTTCGGGTGTGTGATAGACCGACAACTCGTCCCGCGTCGCACTCATGAACCCAAACGGCTCGGTGAACCAGACGTCGGTGCCGGTTTCACGCAAAATCCAGTCGATTACCGCCTGCTCGGGCCGGTCATGCTGGGTCAAATAGCGGGTGTAGGCCGTCAAATCGTAGACGCGATGCTCTTGCCCCGCACTTCGCGGCAATTCGCCTCCGCCAGTGACTTGGCCGTTGGCTTGCGGTCGTGCCGCAGCCGGTTGGCGGTTGGCGGGATTTTGTTGCAAACTCGGCGGTGTCGCGCCTGCGGGCAACCCCATTCCTGGCGGCGGCGCCTGCGCGTTTGCCACATTCACGTGGCTGAGGGCAACAAGAGTGGCGCAAAACGCCCCAGCAATCAAAATTGGTCGCATCGATTCCATTCCTGGCCGATTTAGGAAACAAGTATTCGTCCCCTGGCTATACGACTTGAATCGAATTGGTCGCAAGGTTGAAAAAACAGCAAAATTGCTTGAATCGCCTCATTTTCGTCGGGTGGGGCCTGAAACCTCCTCAGTAAAACGCACCTAATTGCCAGCGAAACACCCCCCGGTCTCCTCAGCCCCAAAAAACAGGGTCGATCACCCCAACCTCTCCATTCCCCTTCCTCCAAGGGGGCCGGCGATTTCTTTTGTGAATTAAAAATGCTAGCGGTTGTTGTTTTTGTGACCCGGCGATTAGAATTCCCCACAAATCTCATCCACGCTTCGCGCTCCCTTAACACTTCGCGACTACCGGACCACTGTCT
>CAXBHV010001134.1:0-3101 GCA_963974855.1 uncultured Rhodopirellula sp.
GCAGAAAAGTTGCGCAACCAAAAATCACAACAAGCCCAAAGTTTTAGCGGACCAGTTTTAGCCTGCTTGAAAGTACTTCCTACCACTCGCTGTACCGTGTCGCTCGTACCTCAAACCATGACGCAACAAAACACCGCCAAGACGAAGTCAGCTCGGTCGTGTGGCTGTCTCGTATCCCTTGTGGGTGCTGCTGCCTTCGCAGCTTTGCTACCGATTGGAATTCCATACGTACGGGAAAAACAGCGACTGTACATCGAACGCCGAAACGCTGAATGGCGTCAAGAAACGTTTGATCGTGTCAAGAACGGCGCTCATTGGGCGTCAATCATGGACCCGAAACTATTGCCGATGCTTGCGAATGATATTGACTGCGTTTCAAACCTCTCCGAACTCAATTTCTCGATGACCGAGATCACAGCTGAAGACGCTCGGCATGTTTCGAAATTCACCAATCTGAAATCACTTTACTGCTACGATACACGTGGAGCCGACTACATCGTTGAAAACGCACGTCGTTTGCCGATTGAACGACTGGGATTTGAAATGGCACGGTTATCAACTGAGTCGCTGTGGATGTTCTCGGAGTTCCCCAATTTGACGCAAGTAGATTTCGAGCACTTTTTGCTTCCAAACGAAATTGCGATCCTTGACGCACTTCCGCCAAGGATTACCGTACGAATCCCGTTTCCAGCGGAAAATGAACCTGGGTTCAAGGAACGCAACGAACAACCCACTGCACCCGAGTCGCGAGTAAAGATGGAGTGATCCGGAGCGACCCGTGGCGAGTTTGCAAACGGAAAGTCTTGGGCGGTTGCGACCGCCGATTTAGTCGAAATCGATGTTCCGAAATCAACTGGAGATTCAGATGGTACGTTTATTAACTGCAATTGCCACCGTATTGCGAGCGTTCACGCGGACGATGTCACGCTTGCTTCTGTTCCACCGGTTGTCATCAAAACGGTGCCTGAGGCTGGATCGTCGGACGTTGATCCGAAAATCACCGAAATCCAAGTGACGTTCAGCAAAGAGATGACCGACAATTCTTGGTCCTGGTCAACGCTGAGCGAAGAAAGCTTTCCGCCGACCGCAGGCGAACCTAAGTATCTGAGAAACCGACGTGCGTGTGTTCTGCCCGTAAAATTGGCGCCAGACAAGACGTATGCCATATGGATTAACAGCAACAAGTTCCGCAACTTCAAGGATACGAATGGCAATTCCGCTGTGCCTTACCTGTTGGTTTTCAAAACCGCCAAATGAACCACTGTCAAAACACATTTGACCGTGTCAGCTGATGGCGACTCTGGGAAAACAACCTACTCACGCGGTCCAAAGCGGACCGTCACCGATCCGCTTTCGTCGTCCTCTCGCACGTCCACTTTGATGTCCAAAAAGATCTTTAACACATCGAGGTGCGTCTTGCTGTGCAGCGACAACGGGCCGCTGCGAAATTCGCTTGACCGTCCCTGCATCGCTGCCAATCCCATTGGCAACATCAGCTGATCGGCCAAATGTTCGCCGACCGGGACTGCTCTGGCGATATGAGCTCGCGTTTGCCGCAATACGCCTCGCGCGATGTGCTCTGCCTTGACGCCCACCTTGCCAAACCCGGTGAATGCCTCGGTCACACTCGGTGTTACCCACTGGATCATCACCACGTTGCCGGGGCCTCGCGGCTGCGAGACTTCATGAACATGGAAACAGTCGGCATCCCACTTTGTTTTTCGCCGGATCGTATCACATTCACGCTGCCCCACCGACTTGGGAATCGCCGAAACGATCGCGGTCACGCGAGGCGACGCCTTCGCATCACACTGGATCAGCGTAAGCCCGTTTAACGTGCGACAGGGAGTGATCGTCAACTGAAACTTTCCGCCGCCAGCGGGATAAAACCCGTAAGCTTCGATTTCAACTTCGCTGGCGACTCCCATTTCGGCCAGTTGCGGCAGAAACGAATGCTGGAAAAAGTCCAACGGTGGTGCCGCTGGATTATGGGTGCCTCCTTCGAAAGTCACACGCGACGGATGATCCGCGAGCATCAGAGCCGGTAAGACCGTTTGCGCGACCAACACCGCACTGCCAGCCGTGCCCACTTTGAAGTCGAATTCGCCACCACGGGATTCATTCGGCTGAAACGTAATCGATTGCGATCCAATCGCATCACCTTCGATCGCCGCATTACAAACCGTGCCGACGGCTCGCACTGACGTGAGATGTTGTCGCATCAGCCCTGGTTTCCGGCGGCCGGATCGAATATTCACCATCCGAATCGGTTGCTTTGTCACCGCGGCGAGCGCGAGCGAGGAGCGGAGGATTTGTCCGCCGCCCTCGCCCTGAGATCCATCAATTTCAATCATCCGCTTTACTCGCATCCTTAATCACGAAACGTGCCTTCAAGCGAGCGACTTCGCTCGCCAATCCAGCAGTCTTTACCGATCGCAGCACTTCCTCGAAATCCTTGTACGCCGCCGGAGCTTCATCCTTGGGATAAAACCGGCAATTGCTGAGGATATCATGCTGTTCAAATTCATCGTCGATCGTCGTTTGATCCAACACGCGATTGGCATGTCGTCGCCCGAGCGTACGTCCGGCACCGTGATTGACACTAAAGCACGCCTGCTCGGCACCTGGATCCGCCACCATCACCGCCGAGCCATCACGAGGATTCCCCGGCAATAGAATCGGGTGTCCGGTATCGGCAAACGGTGTCTCACGCAAAGCGTAATGCCCGGCGGGAAACGCACGTGTCGCTCCTTTGCGATGTACCCATGTCGGCCGATTATCCATGATCTCCTTGCGTGCAATGTTGTGACTGATGAAATAAACGACCCCGTCGTTCCCGGCAATACTTCTTGGAACGCCTCTAGTACGAGAGCATTGATCAACAAGTGGTTCGCGGTTGCAAAATTTGCTCCCAGCGCCATATCGTCCAAATAGTCGTCGGCTTCGCTCGTTCCCAGCGGTGCGTAAACCAATTGGCGATCTCCGGCCGGCAGTGGAATATCCCACTTGCTGAACTTGTGTTGCAACGTCTTGAACTGGCCCGACGCCAAGTTGTGTCCGAAACCTCGCGATCCACAATGCGATAAAAAGGCGACCTTTCC
>CAXBHV010001135.1:0-3098 GCA_963974855.1 uncultured Rhodopirellula sp.
AAGAAGGCTCCGCGATCTGGGGACTCTCCTCGCAATAGTCTCTGATGTTATGTTTACGTAAGTTGTTTGTTCACAGGCACTTCCGAATTTCGTGTCCGTCCGGGTGGTCAACGCAAGCAACGCGTGCGAAAACAAATGACTACATCTGCAGAGTAGCAATGAGTTGTTAGCTGACGATCATGTTTCCGCATGCACGATTTGTCGGCGATTTGGTTAACAGAAACGGGGTCGCGAGCCATTTCGTTTTCAAAATCGCTGGCTGAACAAGTCGCATGGATTTTGTACCGCGCGCCGACTGTTGGGATGCTGCGATACTACCGCCGTTGCCTCAACGCAAGTCGGTCAAACTTACTCGCCGAGCATCCGTTTGGCGGCGTCTCTCGGGTCGATGGCCTCGGGTTCGGCGCGTCTGACGACGTACTTCAAATAAAACGCGCGAACTAATTTTGTATCGCCGACGATCACGCTTTCTTCATTCCGGACTTGGATCTCTTGTCGATCCTTGCTGCAATAGATCTCGCTGTATTCCCTTAAATCCAAGATCCGAAGCCCTTGCTCTTTTTCGTCAAAGGCACAGACATACGCGACGCCTTGTTTGAGAAGCGGGGCCGTCAATAAGTCACGTTCAAGCTCAAACGGAACGATTTCCAGTGAATTGGTTTTGACCGCGTGCGCGAAAGGAGGTCCTGGGATCGAATCTCGCATCAAGTTGATCGCACCGGTGGTCGTGAATAGCGCGCGAGGAAAGTTGGGTGCGTCGTTCTCGCCAATTTCCCCGTAGAGAATCTCGTACGATTCCTTGTCTTCACACTCGATCCCCAACGGCAATCGATCGATGTAGAACAGCAATCGATAAACCTGTCCGCGTTGGTCCTTGATCGCGTTGACCCAACCGCCCTTACCATCGTCGTTGGGTCCCGGGTCGTACAGTTCTTTGAGCGTCGGGTTTCCCTCGATCAGTTTCTTGACGGCTTCGCGTCGGTTCTTCGCCACAATGTAGTTGCGAACGCTGGGCATTTGGTCTGATTCGTACATCGGCACATTTCCTTGGCGACAGGCGGCGACGTGAAGGCAGTTCAGCCAGTTAGTATGACACGCCTAGCGATTGCAGGAAACCGACCGTGCTGTAGCCTTGTCGCTTCGGCGGGGTACAAATACTCCGCCACTCCGATTGTTACCGGATTTGCGAGGCTTTTGATCGAAAGATGGCAAACATTGTCCACCCGCTTTTCACCCTATTACGCAACGCTGTGAAGCATTTCGTAGCGGAACTCGTCAAGAGTTTCGGAGGCATACATCATAGAACGAAAGTCTTGACGACTTCCGCTACGAAAAATTTACACAAACCCTTTAAGGAAAAATGCTTCACAGCGTTGCCTATTTCGGAAGTGGCCGAGTGAATGCAAAATCGATTTCGCCGCGGCCCAGTACTCTGGGGTCTCCGCGAGCCGGGAACTCTCCGCGCAATAGCCTTTGATGTTATGTTGACGCAAGCTGCTTGTTTCTAGGCACATCGGAATTTCGCGTCCGTCCGGGTGGTCAACGCAAGCAACCATTACGAAAACAAACGCCTACATCTTTAGATGTAGCAACAACTTGTTAGCTGACGATCATGTTTTCGCATGCACGATTCGTCGGCGATTTGGTTAACAAAGCAGAGAAATATCAATTGGCATGGCTCCGCCGACTGACCAAAATCAGCATCCCTCTGGACCGAAAATTCGGGCTTACCAAGCAAGGCAATGCCGGAAGTTATCGGCCAAAGTTTTCGTACCAAATGTTTGACATCACGGGGTTCTCCTGGATCACAAGCACATTCGGTCAATCCAGAATCGCTGTGAAATGTATTGCAGCAAGTGCTGCACTATTAAGTGAGATTATCCTGCGTGGTCATTGCGTTCATCATTTCCATCATAAACTTCATCTTTTTCGGCGCTGCGACGTCCGGATCGCCAAACCCCGATCCGTTCTTAAAGCTCTGGCCGGTCTCCGTCATGAAGTAAGCGGCAAACGTTGATGCAAAGTCCTCATACGGATTTGTCTTCGCATAATCGCGTACGAATTCGCTGCCAGTCAGATACCACCATTGTTTGTCGCCAGACGACGTGTACTCGGGGCCAAACGGGTTGGTGGGTTTAACCTGCGTCCAACCGCTCAGCTTGCGAAACTCGTCCACGGCCGGATTCTCGTCTTGTTCATCCAAGTTATGGGCGAACTCATGAAACACGACTTGGCGAGTCCACGTTAGTCCATCGTTAAATGTACCTTTAAAAAAGATGATCGCCGGCTGGTCGAAGTTCCCAACGTTGGTCGCTGAGGCATTGGAAATGCTTGAGTTTCCCCCGCGGATCAACGTCATGTCACTCCCGCTGGCAGTCTTCAAAAGCGAGGTGTTTCCGACCCGAAGATGCATCGCCCGCAGCGCCGAGTCCACCTGTTGGATTTCATCATCCGTCCACGACTTCCCCTCGTATTCAAAGGAGCCGCTTTTGTGCGTAAATTTGACGAGACCCTGGGAATTTTTCATGGTCAGCAAGGCATCCTCATTCGCCGGGCCATGGACCACATCTCCCGGCTGCACTAAGAACCGGTCGGGGCCTTCGCCGCCATACAGGTCGTCGCCGTCCTGCCCGTCGAGTCCCTTATCGCCGTACAATTTATCTTGGCCGGCATCCCCGCGAAGATCGTCGTTGCCACGACCGCCGCGAAGCTCGTCGTTGCCGTCGCCGCCAAAAAGCACGTCGTCGCCGTCGTCACCAAAGATCACATCGTTCGCTAATCCGCCCCGGATGAGATCATCGCCTTGCCCCCCCTCCAATGTCGAGGCAATCGGCGTGTCATTGAGGACCTCGTCGTCGCCACCAAAGCCGGCGGCGTAGAATCGGCTGAATTCGGAAATCTGATATACCTCTCGTTCGCGCATATCCAAGGTCTCAAGATCTTGAACAAACACAACCACTGCGTTCGGATCGTCATCTTTGAGAGCGATACGAATTCGGTCGTTCCCTTCGGTCCCCCGAGCTACCAGATCCCCACGACTAGTGAGATAGATCAGCCCCGGGTCGTGTTGTGCGATGATTTCGTGGCTCGGATAAGGC
>CAXBHV010001136.1:0-3095 GCA_963974855.1 uncultured Rhodopirellula sp.
GACCACACTGTATTCCGGTTGCACGTGCATTTCGATCGTCCCGTCACGGCTAATTCTCGGCGTGACGTTTAAGATGATGCCTGCTTCCTCAAACTCGACCTGAGGAATCGATCCCGTGCTGGTCACGATCGAAGTCACAATAGGGAGCCGCTGCACAATCTTGATCGAAGCTTGGCAACGGTCTCCGACAGTGACCGTCGGATCGGCGAGGATTTTTGCTTCGGACGTCGCACTCAGGGCCTGCAACGCAACGCTTGCATCATACGAGTTGTTAAGCGTCCGAAACCCCAGCGATGACGTCGGACTTCCTAGCCCAAGATCCGTTCCCGCTTCGATGGCATTTCGAAAGACGCTAATTTCCTCGTCAGTACCTGCGTTTAATAGACTTGTCGACTTGCTGTGAGGTCCGTGCGACCAATTTACTCCCAGTCCTTCGGCTTCCTTCAAACTGACGTCATAGATCAATGCCGTAATGCGGACTTGAGCACGCGGAACATCGAGCTGTTCGATCGCCTGCGCAGCGAGCCGCAGTTGATCTGGCGTCCCTTTGACCATGATCCGATTTTCTTTTGCATACGTCGCCACCACAATGGTGTCACCCAGTGCCGCTTGCAATGACTCTGTCATCTCTTCGGCTTCGGTGAACTGAGGCGTGAAATAGGCAATGCCGCTGGTCGTAACGAGCGGTTCGCTGACTACCTGCGTTGTCATTGGTGCAGGTGATTCAGTGGGCGGTGGAAGCGTTTCAGCGACTTGAGGCGACAAAGTGGTGATCAATTCTTGGACCTGCTTAACTCGCTCGGGGCGATCGACGATCAAAATCGCGCCGTTCCCAATCTTGCGAATCTGACCTCGTTCACTCATCAACAACTGCACCGCCTCGATCGTTGCATCAAGATCCTGGATATTCGTGGGCATTTGGATCATTCGCGAAACGAAGTCGGGATTGCCCGTGCCCACTTGATCGATCGGAAGCACCACCAAACTGCTACCGTTGTGCCGATAGCTGTAGCCTGATGAATTCAGTACCGCCGATAAAACCTCACGCAGAGGGGTTTCATAAAAGGTGCCACTAACATCTCCCGTGATTGAATCCCCGGCAACGATGTTCACTTTCCAAAGCTCGCTAAGCAGGAAGATCACTTCACTCAATGGCGTTTTGCGAAACGTGATGCTGCCTTTGCGGTCGAGTAAATCGCCGGTGCTTTGGGTACCGACCGACGCATTTGACGCGGACGCACTTGTCGCTGGCTTGTCGGCCGGGGCGGGGAGATTTTGTTCTAGCGGATTTGAAACGGAGGGGACTGGCGAATTCTGATCACTCGACGTAGCCGTGTTCCAATTCGGATTCGGACCTGTCGCACGGGGGGCACTCGACGATTTCTCATTCGAAGTCAACTCACTCGAAGAGATCGACTCCGGATCCTGTTGCGTCGTTCGTACAAGCGAAGGCGGAACGCCTTCCACGTTGATGCGATCGGCGACAAACGACACCTCGGGCGACGCGGGTGCCTTCAACACTCGGCCTTCGGGTTTGACGATCACTGGGCGGCCGCTGCCGCGAATCGGAACCAAATCGGGAACGTCTGCGATGCGAAGACTCGCTATCGCGTGGTCCGATGTCTGCTGATCTGGCGTGGTCGTCCATTCATTGCCAAACGCGTTCAGCACTCCGCAGCCGCTTACCAGAATCGCAGCGGCAAGTCGTCCGTAGATACCGCAACACCATGCGATGCACTTGGGTTTAGCGGTAATTTCGATAGTCGACATTTTGCCATCCATGGCAGTGTGTTGATTCAGCTAGTTTAGATTGGCATTACGTTGTCTAACAAACGTCGTCTAGTAAAAAATCCGAATGCCCCTCGGATGACGAGCGAACTCGTCTTCATCTTCGATTGGCTTTGGACTCAGCCCAAATACAATCAGTCGTATTTCAGACGCAACCAGAGGCAAATTCCCTTCCGTGGGCATTAACACCAAACTGTTTGTCGTCATGTACCATCCCCGCTTGGCAATGCCTTGCAGGATCTTTGTTACAGTTTCGAGGGATCCATCGATCCGCAACTCAACTTCATGAGCGTGCAGAATGTAATCGGATTCGTCACTGTATTGGGGAAGCGATTCTTGGCGTGGATCATCATTTTCGATGGCCCACGGTCGGACCCGCCCCTTACTAATCTCGAGACTGCGGAGTCGGCCACCCGATTCGCGAATGATCGCAATCAAGGTGTTGCGAACTTCCTGGCTCTTTTCAGGATCGATGGAACGATTCAGATGAGAGTCTAAGTCAGCGCTGATGTTTGACTCGAGCTCACGCAAGCGTTTCTGCTTGTTTTGTACCAACGTGAACTGACCATCCATCGCACTGAGTTCGCGTGCTTCACTCCTCAGCGTAAAGTATTCATCGACCCATGGGATACCTATCGCGATGATCGCAATCAAACTTAGGCTCGCGACGATTGCTCGGGTTGCCCGGCTATTCATATTATTCATCTTGTGCGGCCTCCGTGGGATCCGTATCTCGCGACGTCATGGTCAACCGAATGGTAAATCGGGTAGCGTCCGAATTGGCTTCAGGGGTGGTTGAGTGCAAGGCGACTTCGCTGATCTCGGGTAAATCACGTAATTCTTCGAGGATTTCGTAGACAACCCGTTCTTCGAGTACGGTTCCTTCGAGCCGAACGTGCGTTCCTGACTCGATGCGAAATTCGTTAAGCTTCGCCAAATCCGGCAAACTTTGTGTAATTCGCTGAAACTGTGCAATCCAATCGGGTTCGTCACTTTGACGCTCGACCGACTTGAAATGTTCAAGTAGTTCTCGTTTGCGAGCCAGTTCCGCCATCCGAGACTTCGTCGCAATGACCTGAGCTTGAACTTGCTGAGATCCATGTTTAACGTGCGTCGCATGCGTACGAGCGTAATGGAGCATTGTGAAACTGATAATCAGAAACAGGGCGGCCACCATTGCTGGCCAAGCGACGCGAATGATCTGTATGGGTAGAGAAAGATCGGGTGCCCGACGGACGTCACGAAGTAAATCGGGAACTTCGTTGACCGTCACACCAAGCATCAGTGGTAAGACCGAGGCAACGGCG
>CAXBHV010001137.1:0-3095 GCA_963974855.1 uncultured Rhodopirellula sp.
CATTGGTAAAGGGGTGAAAGCCGATAAAGTGATCGGTATCGAACTGCGAAACTTGCGACTTCGCGATGGAGCCACGCTCTACCGAGGCCGCTCAGATGCCACGCTTGTCGTGATCGATGTTCCGACCGGAGAAGTGCTATATCGTCGTGATTTGGACGAATACACCTATCCCACGACCGCTGGGCAATACACCAGCGAAACGACGGAATCGCGTTTCCGAAAACTCTACTTGGGTATGTTAGCAACCCAGATCGGACGCTCGTTCCACCCCTATGACTTCAGCGACACGATCGCCATCGATGGTGCAATTGCGAGCCAATAGAGGTTGAGCCGAGGACGCTAGTCGAACTGGCGTCGGACCGCTAAGGGTTTGTCAAAATTATAATTTAGGGTTGGCTGTAGTGGACGAGGCTACGAGTCCCTGCGATTTATCGCGATTGAAGGACTCGTGGCCTCGTCCACTACCCTAAAATTCAACGCTGACAAACTGCTAGTTAGTAAAACGACTATTGAAGGTCGTCGAGCGAAGGCAAGTCCGCAGCGGCCGGGGCCGCAGGAGCGGCGGCTGGAACTGCAGGAGCGGTGGCTGGAGGCACAGGTGCGGCGACTGCTGCCGCAGCAGGGGCCGCAGCTTGGATCGCAGCAGCACCAATCCCAGCTGGACCGGCGACATTCACGGCCGCAGGATCGACAACTGGCTCGGCAGCGACGTCTGGCACGTTGATGCCCATCGCAACACCCGCCATCTCCAGCTCTTTTGCCGCAGCGTGTTCGATTTCGATCGCCGTAGGCCCGGCCATCTCTTTCAGGATTTCGATTTGCTCGGTCAATCCCTCCATAAACAGCATCTCGTCGGACTTTGTTTGGTCATTTAATGCTTCGACGACCAATTTCATGTCTGCCAGCCATTTTTCGACGACTAGTTTGTCTTTTGCTTCGACCGATGCAAGTAACCCAGCGGGGGTTTTAGGGATGCCAGTAACGGGCGATCCACTCGCGCCAACGTGCAATTGTTGGATAATATGGAGCAGCCGTTTGCGAGACGCAGTGACTTCGGGCGTTTGCGGTATCGCGACTGGGGCTGTGGGCATGCCGTACATGCCGCCGTCCATCATCGAATCCATGCCGTCCATCATCGATTCCATGCCGCCCATCCCGTAGCCAGCGTCCATACCTGCGTCCATGCCAGCGCTACTTTCCATGCCGGCGTCCATCATTCCACCGCCTGCTGCCATGTCATCGTAGCCACCTTCCATTCCCCCCATTCGTCCTGTCCCTGGCTTTGGCACTTCGTCTGTAATTCGCAAATGCGTATCAGGAGTTGACGGTTGGACAGCGGCCTGAGTGGGGCGTTCCAGCGATTTCAGTCGTTTAACCTCGTCCTGAAGTGCTATCCAAACGCGTGCAGACCAGTTTTCGAGTACATCGCTCGGCGAGGCAACTTGCCCTTTAAGCTCCTTCATTTTCCCAGCACGCGCCGCTGAATACAACGCGATCATGTTTGGTCGTTTTTGGTCCGTGCTGATACTGACCAGCTTTTTGGCGAGTTCCGGAGTGGCACTCGTTCGCGTGAAATCAAGGATATCGACGGCATAGCGTTGCAAAAATGCATGCGCTTTTTCGCTGCGATTTTGAGGCGCTGGGGCATCCAGTAAGTCAGTCATCAGCTGGGTCAATTTGGTCCGTTCTTCCGCTTTTAACCCGGCAAAACCATAGGTTACATATCGCCGGATTCCATGAAGTGCTGCCGCCCGAACCCCTTCGGGGCTGTTTTCGTCTTCATACAATTTGATCAAAATTGGCAGCGAATAAGAGAGCGGTACAGGAGGTTGTTGCTTGAGTTGGTCCGCCTGTTTCATGTCGAGTCGCCCCAACACGAGCGTCGCGTTGATGCGAGCAATCGGGGCATAATTTCCCTCCGCAACTTGCTTCATCCCTATATACACCCACTTCAAGATTTCCGTGGCTGCTGGGGTTCCGCTCCGCTGGGCACGACCCAGATAATTCATCGCCTCTTGAACACTCAGTGAGACTTCTTCGAGCGATTCCGGCTGAGTCATCTTGGCCGGCAAGTAATTCATGAAATACGCCTGTGCGACCCGCTTTTCCGCGTAGGCATTGATGTCGCCACGGTGGCTGGCAAAACCGCCCGCCGCACGTTCCATCCGCTTGATGGTTGATTCATTCTTGAAAGCATCAATCATTGGAATCGAATCGAATTTCGCTTCTTGACCGTTCGCTTGAACGCCAAAATAGCCCGTCGTCGCCACCAAAATTGCCAAAAACATGGCGAGCAGGCGTCGATTGGATTGAGAATGCGACGAGTGGATTTGAGTTGTCGCGGGAAGATTCATTCGGATTACCCGTGAAATGCGGTGCACACCGTGAAAATCGATGTGGTCTGAGAAGAGTTGGTTTGCTCTATTATCTCAGACTGGGTGCCCAAGCGTCAAACAATTCTCGAGCTATGGTTCGAGAAAAAACGTGAAAATCGGAGGATCGGACGGGCAATGCCTATTTCATGGCGGAAATTAAACAGCGGTTGGGGTAAACGATGAGTCGGCCGGCAAAACATTCCTCGCAGCGGCACCAGTCTCCGAAGGTTCGCGAATCGAAGGTTCGTGAACGGGGTGCTGCACCCTTTGCCAAAAACACAGCCAACCCAATTCCACCGCGTGATACACATGTTTTGCAGCGATTGGCTGACGAAGTGGCCTCGCGTCGCTTCACCACCGACCAAATCCATGCCTGGCAACGCGAGATTTACGAGCAGACGCTCTCGCTCAGTCGTTTGATGAGCCAGCCTAACTTTACCAAGGTCGGACGTGATGACTTGGTGCGAATGATCCAAATGTATGACGAGCGGTTCTTTGCAGGAAAAATTCTGCCCACCGCTCGCGCCGAAGGGTTGTCCTTTGGTTTCTCGTCACGGATGACGCGAGTCGCCGGCAAATTAGTCACTCACTATCCCCATGGGATCAATCGGCAACGAAATTTCGAATTGATCCTCTCCTCGACGTTGCTTTTCCAAACGTTCGAGGACGTTGACCGCCCCGTCGAGGTGACAGGCCGCGTTTGTCGCAATCGACTCGAGG
>CAXBHV010001138.1:0-3094 GCA_963974855.1 uncultured Rhodopirellula sp.
GCCTGTAGATCGAGGTGCCTGTAGATCGAGGTGCCTGTAAATCATGTACCCGGCACCGTTTTCGCTGTTTCGCTAGAGTTTCCCTGTTCACCGGGGCTACCCTGTTCGCCAAAAGCCGAGACAACCGGCAATGCGATGACCACAGTCAAACACGCCGCCGTAGACTCGCATTTGCGGTTGATTGGGAAACGTATTGGCTGCCGCATCACTTAGGCCGCTTGAAGAAATAGATCAAATTCGCCGACGCGCCGTCTTTGACGAGCGACTCAACATCAACCAGTTCCCAACCTTCGCCACCCAACTGGACAATCTTGCGACTTGTCTCCGCGTCTCCAGGCCCATCCGTTGCATCCACGGTCATCGCCAGATGTTCCCACGACCGCCTGGGCTCTTCCGTAGCCGATTGCGAAATCGGAGCAGACCAGGTTAATGCCAGCAGTATCACGATCACGGCGACCATGGGCAATATCACAATTCTTGGGCTCATGCTTTGTACTCTTTGGTGACAGAAAACGATCAACTAACGGAACTCGATGACAATGCGACGGTACCGAGTGAGCGGTGGAGCTCCGCTGTCGGTAACTTGTAAGACGATGTGTAGCGACTTTCCTCGTGCGTTTATCGGTACCTCAATTGTCGCTTTTGATTTCGTGCTGTCTTGCAACATCGCCTCGCCGCGACAAGTGCCCGGTTCTGCGTAAACAAACCAACGATACGACAGCTCGTCGCCGTCCGGATCGATCGTGCCGCTGGCGTCTAGCGTCAACTTGCTTCCGACGGCCGCAGCTACTCGCAGAACTGCCGCCGTGTCGTCGTTTTGGCAATGGATGATCGGTGCATGGTTCGCATCGGTGAAGTCTTTGGCGACACACCAATCAAGCCTCGCGCGAAAATCATTCTGCATGTGTTCCGCCCAACGCGATGCCGTGTTGTCGCGGCTCGTGTTGCCATTGACGGCATCTTGCTGGTTCGCCCAGAAGAACGGTGCCGCATTCGGACCCGCTTTGTTGAGCGAATCTCCGCCGCGCCGTCCATAGCGTCCGGCCCATCCACC
Source organism: uncultured Rhodopirellula sp. (assembly GCA_963974855.1). Lineage (GTDB taxonomy): Bacteria > Planctomycetota > Planctomycetia > Pirellulales > Pirellulaceae > Novipirellula. Next base: position 1,055 of record CAXBHV010001138.1, read on the forward strand.
CCAAGTCGGTTCGTTCGGATCGCTAAGTCCTGTAGGGATCAGATACACGAATGTCCAACTGTCTCCTTCCTTCGGCGTTGTGTACAGCGCACCTAACGGACCATGATTCTCTTGCACGTCGCGGCGAACGTCAAAGCCGCCGGCACGCTCGGTCAGCGGTCGAAAACGGTGATACCAACGACCACCGATATCGGGATATCCGGTTTCGATGTGCAAGGGGATTTGATCCTCGTGGCCTTGCCGCGTGTGTCCCGGCCCATCGAGCGTGCAAATGCGAAATTTCCGGACGAACGCTTCGTACTCAGCCGCAGAACGCTCCTGTTTCACCTTGTCGAATGCGCGCCGCAGATTACTGATCGATCCGCTGTTGCTGCCCCAGTTTCCATACCAGATCGGACGAGCGTCGTCCCGGTCGGCGGCGGCAATCAGCAGCTCCACACCGGAGTCCGAATCGTTCCATCCCGGAACAGCCAAGCGACGCAAGCTTGCGGGGTCGGGATAGTTTTCAGCGTGCCGTCGCAGTGAATCGTACACAAGGGCATAGGCATCGAGGTAACCCAGCAACAATTCGTAGCCGTCGTTTGCTGTGATCCCTTTGTGGTTGCGGACGGGGTCACTGTGAAATTTGTTGGCGGGCCGGTCAGCAATGATCCCTTCCACATCCCACTCGTTGCAATACAGCAGGAACCGCACCAGCGATGCCTGATCGTCCGCGTCACCACCGATGTCGGTCTCCACTATCACGCGCAGCCGCTGTGAGTCAGTAGCGCGAACCGGAGAGTGACACAGAATGGCAACGCACACGACTGCGGAGATGACGGCAATTTCACGATAAATCATTTGCTCGAATCGTTATTCGTCTTGAGATGAGGAACCACCAGAGCGTTGCCGAAACTGGTCGAAAGTCGGACACGGATTTCAATGACAGGAAAATGCATGACCGAAAATATTGAAAGCGAAGGAGGCGACTTTCAAGTTTCGGTCAACCCAACATGTCACGCACGGATTGAATCGACGGCGGCCATTTTTCGTTTCTCGGGACCGAGGCGATCTTTGACGTCCATGGCGGTTAGCATTGTGTTGTAAACATCCAGCCCTTCGGCATTGACGTCCATGATCTGGCCTGTCTTGAAGCGTCCCCCCGCGCCGGTGATGGCATGAAAGACACCGGAGAGTTCCCGTTTGACATCGTTGTGCCGTCCGTCGCCCGATTCGGTCGAGATTGTGATTAGCGAGTTATCCAAAATTGTGTTACCGTTGGCGTCGACGGAATCTTTGTCATCTAGTCGGCTCAGGAAGTAGGCCACTTCACGCATCTTCAAGTGGGCGTGTGCACGCAGCTGTTCGTTCTTCTTCTTTTCGTTGAACTGGTGCCACCATTCGTGGCTGCAGCCCTTGTCGCCCGAGGCTTTGTGTTGAGCCGCATCATCGAAGGCGAAGACCTTGCGACCGTCGTATTCGTAGTCGCCCTTTAAGCGAATTCGTTCACCAGCGGCCAAGAACGTGAGCGATCCAAAACGAACGCGATCCATTTGAATGGCAAACGCGTACAGATCCGCCATCAACCGCCATTCGCTAGTGAGTTCATCCACGGTGATGTCGATGCCCATCCCGCCTGGATCGGCGGCACCGCCGTGCAGCAGTTTCGATTCGGCGGGCAGCTTCGGCCCGCCATCGGTTTTTGACTTCATCGCGTACGCACGCTGCTCGAACTCGCGGATCCGTTCCAGATGTTCGACGATGCGTGCTTTGGAGGCATTGCCGAGCGGTGAGTTGGCTCCGGTGTAGAACTTGTACTCCTCGGCAACGGTATCCAGCACGCTGCGTCTAAGTCGATCACGCCGAGCGTCGCTCGATTCGTTTGGCATCGACAGTGATCCGAAGACCCGCTCGAACACGTCACGAGGTTTCTCCTGCATTGTCGCGGCCACGGTTCCGTCGGGGTTGAAACTGTGAACGTAGCGGCCAACACGACTGCGGCGAAAAAAGGTGCCTGCCACCAGCGTCGGCACCATACCGGGCGGCAGGCCGTTCGGGTTG
>CAXBHV010001139.1:0-3091 GCA_963974855.1 uncultured Rhodopirellula sp.
CTTTCCCATCAGCCACGGCAGCGGCGCGGTCGGGCGAGTCGGATCTTTGGGCGGTCGAATGAACCACGCGGCAAGGATGACACAGAAAGTCATCGCCAGAACCCAACTAACCGCCAGCATGACGGACAGCGTGATTGGCAGACTGTAAATGAATTCACGATTGGCCCCGTCCATCGCAATCAACATCGGGATAAAAGCGGCAACCGTTGTCGCGGTTCCGCTCAGCATCGACGGGCCAAGCATTTTTGCTCCCGCAATCGATGCATCGCGCGGGCTCATGCCGGCGATCTGGTTCGTACGACTCTGGTCGCATACCTGAACCGCATTGTCCACCAACAGTCCCAGCGAGATGATCATCGACGCCAGCGACATCTGTTCCAGTTGCACATCAAATAGGGTGATGATCGCCAGCGACGAAATGACAACAAACGGGATGTTGGCCGCCATGACGGCTGCCGTGCGAAAACCGACAACCAAATAGACCAGGACAACGACAACGAGAATCGCCTGGACAATGTTGACGCCAACCTCGCGAATTCGGTGCTTCACACTGTCCGACTGATCCGAGATGATGGACACCGACAGATCGGGCGGCAACACCCCCGTGCTTTGCAACTGGGCGACACTTTCTTTGGAACGATCGCAAATGTCGATGATGTTTGCGCCCGATTTCATCGATACCGCAAGGATGATGGCGGGCGTCTCAAACTCGGGCGTTCCGTAGCGGCAAATGCGCTCAGGCGGGTCGATGTAGGCACGACGAACGTTCACCCCCATGTTTTTGAGTTGAACTTGATTAAATCCTGCATCGCCCGATTCATCGCCGGTCGCCACGACCCCAACGACCAACGAGTCAAACGCCTCCACCGCCCCGACGTCACCGCTGGGTTTGACAAAAAAACGTCCGTCGTCGCCGTCGATCCTTCCGCCTGGCGCGACGATGTTTTGCGACTTTGCGAGGGCTTCGATTTGATCCGTCGTCAGTTCCAGCGTTGACCAGTTACCTTCGTCGGTCTCGATATAGATTGCTTCTTCCTGGACTCCGAACCGACCGACTTGCGAGACGCCGGGCAGCAGCCGAAGCGAATCACGAATTCGCTCTGAGAACAGATCGAGTTGTCGCGGCGAGTAGGCGTACTTCGGATCAACGACCGAGTCCCCATCGAGCGGCCGTTGGTGGATGGCATACAGCAGGACGCTGGTGTCGGCGAATTCATCGAACAGAAACGGCGAGATGCTTTCGTCGGGCATCGGCACATTGCGAATCCGGGCGCGGACGCGATCCCAGGCGTCGTCCACCCTTGCTCCCGGCACGTTGTCTTCGAGTTCGACGAAAATGACGGACTGTTCGCTGCTGGAGGTCGATCGAATCAACCGAACCTCCTCCAACCCGTCGATCGCATCTTCCAGCGGATCGGTAACCAGTTTTTCGATTTGCTCCGCCGATGCGCCTTGCCAACGAGTGGTCACAAGCGCGATCTTGAGCGTGAATTCTGGGTCTTCACGGCGAGGCATGGTGATGAAACTGATGCTGCCCCAAGCGACCAGCAACAACACCAGCGTGATCGTGATCGTCGGGCGACGCACTGCGAATTCGGGCAGGTCTCTCATTGCTGGCCTCCCACAAGCGGCGAAACCACAACACGGTCTCCGTCGTTCAGGTAGTGCGTGCCTTCGACGATGACCTGCATTCCCTCACGCAACTCTTCCCGCAAGGTTGGCGTGATGCGAAGCAAAACCGTTTCACCGAGGACCGATTCCTCTTCGGCGACTTCGACAAAGACTCGTCGCGTGGTCGCTTGGCTCTCCGTTTCGTTAAGCACGTGGACAAAGGTCTGCCCCCGTTCCTTGCGCACCGCCTTCATCGGGACATAGTAGCCATCGGTTGGTTCGACGGGAGTCAATGAAATCCGCGCGACGTCGCCCGATCGCAGCAACCATCGTTGCTCGTCAACCATGACCCGGCAGCCGCCCCAGGTTTCCAGATTTTGTAGTGGACGAGGCAACGAGTCCTTTGACCCGGCAGCATGTAGTGGACGAGGCAACGAGTCCCTTGAGCTGGTTCCATTGTGGGGACTCGTTGCCTCGTCCACTACGGAGAAATCAGACTCGGTTGGCTTGAAGTAAAGTTTGCCAGTAATCAAATCATGATCGACATCCATCTTTTGGTTCGGATCGATGAACTCGATTGCGACAAACTTCCACCGCCCGAGATAGGGAATCACGTCGCTGGTGATTCGCACGGGGACTTTGGTCACGGACAGCAAACGATCGCCTGGCGGCGACGGAGTTCCCCAGCGACGATTGGTGACTTTCCAGACAAACGTCTCGCCGCCGATCGTATGAACCGCTTCGTGAACGACAAGTTGTCGCCGGTCGCCCGTAATCATTGGGCCGATATTTAACGGGGTGATCTGATCCGTCCATGCAATCGGCTCGTTGGTGTCCGGCGAATCGTACGCGGATTCATCAATCTCGTTTCGCACGTGCATCGTCACGGTGAATGTTCGCGCCGCCGGGTCAGCCACGGTGTCGACCCGGTAAACCATGCCGCTAAGCTGGCGGGATGTTCCGCTGCCATCGGTGACCTGAACCGGCAACATGTCACCGCGACGGTAGCGGCGAGAGTCCTGGGCCGTCACTTCAAATTCGATGGTCATCGGATCCATCATCTGTACGGTCACGACCGGGTCGCCTTCTTTGACATAAGTGCCGGGAACGGCGTGAATTTGTGAAATCTGACCGGGGAACGGACTGAACAGCACGGCATTTCGCAGGCTGCGTTGGGCTTCAGAGAGCTGCTGCTGGGCCAGCAGGATCTGAGCTTCGAGTGCAAGCTGGCGGGCTTTCGCCTGAGCCAACTCGGCCTGGGAACTGGCAAGGCGAGATATTGTCGTCGATGCACTGGTTTGCGCGGCATCAAGTTCCGAGCGTGAAATGGCATTCTGCTTGGAAAGCTCTAACGCGCGAGACAGTTCGATGTCGGCGAGATCGGCCTCGGCCTTTGCAGACTCGATCTGCGCGGGCAGCTGCTGCTCAATGGTCACGAGATTGGCATCGCGGTTCAGTTTCGCGACTTCGACACTGGCTT
>CAXBHV010001140.1:0-3083 GCA_963974855.1 uncultured Rhodopirellula sp.
CGTGGGACCCGGCCGCTGACGCGTCGCGGCTCACTAAATCAACAAGTCGTCAAGAGTTTCGGGCACCCTGGACTGTCAACGAAAGTCTCCGGGACTTTCGCTACGAGGAAGTCCCTCGCTCACGCGTCGGGTTGCGGTGATCATTCCCTGAGCAACAAAGCCTTCTCCGCTCGCAGTATCACCGCTCGCGAAATCCTTCCCCGCTTAGCCATGCGTTTCCCGCATGTCATGTATCCGATCCATGCATTGGGCGAATACGTGCGTCTCACCGATAGTGGGGACGTGTTGACTTGCCAGTCCGCCATAATTCTAAGAAGCCAGCTCGCCGGTCGACATCGCATAAGTCGAACTCTACTCTCAACTTCAGGACAGATCATGAATCACAAAACACGTTTTTCTCGTGCATTAACGAGCCTCGCGGTGCTCTGCATCGTCACCCCTGGGTTCGCCCAGGTCAAGGACTCCGCGATCCCGCTGGGGGAAATGAATACCGAGAAAGAGGCGGCGTCAAAGAATGCGGCCGCGTCGAAATGTCCCGTGATGGGCTCGGTCGCGGACGCCAGCCAAAGGCATACTGCTGCCGGAGTCTACAACAACGGCGATTGGTGGCCGAATCAGTTGAATTTGCAGATCCTGCATCAGAATTCGACCAAGAGTAATCCGATGGGTCAGGATTTTAACTACGCCGAAGCGTTCAAGAAACTCGATCTGGACGCGGTCAAGCAGGACGTCAACGCATTGATGACGACGTCCCAAGATTGGTGGCCCGCCGATTATGGACATTATGGGCCATTTTTCATTCGCATGGCATGGCACAGCGCAGGGACCTATCGAGTCGCCGACGGACGTGGCGGTGCAGGTTACGGTACCCAGCGTTTCGCGCCGCTAAACAGTTGGCCCGACAACGGAAACCTCGACAAAGCACGCCGCTTGCTGTGGCCAATCAAACAGAAGTATGGCCAGAATATCTCGTGGGCCGACTTGATGGTGCTTGCGGGTAACTGTGCGCTCGAGTCGATGGGGTTTGAGACGTTCGGATTCGCCGGAGGTCGCGAAGATGTATGGGAACCTCAGCAAGATGTATATTGGGGGCCAGAAACCGAGTGGTTGGGCGACAAGCGATACAGTGGCGATCGTGAACTCGAAAATCCGCTTGCCGCCGTTCAGATGGGGTTGATCTATGTCAATCCTGAAGGCCCCAACGGAAAACCGGATCCGCTTGCCGCAGCCAAGGACATTCGCGAAACGTTTGGCCGCATGGCAATGAACGACGAAGAGACCGTTGCATTGATCGCGGGCGGACACACGCTCGGTAAAGCCCACGGTGCGGCTGATCCAAGTAAGTACGTTGGTGCGGCGCCCGAGGGAGCCAGTATCGAAGAGCAAGGTCTCGGATGGAAGAATTCGTATGGCAGCGGCAACGCTGGCGACACGATCACCAGCGGTCTGGAAGGCGCCTGGACCTCGACTCCGGCAGCTTGGTCACACGAGTACTTCGAGAACCTGTTCGCCTATGAATGGGTTTTGACCAAAAGTCCGGCGGGGGCACATCAGTGGACTCCGAAAGAGGAGTCGGCCCAGGGCATGGTCCCCGACGCTCATGATCCGTCAAAGTCGCATGCACCGATGATGTTCACCACCGACTTGGCTTTGAAGATGGACCCGAACTATGGGCCGATCTCAAAACGATTCCACGAGAATCCGGATCAGTTCGAAAAGGCCTTCGCCAAAGCTTGGTACAAGTTGACGCATCGCGATATGGGACCGCACTCTCGTCTGCTGGGTCCCGAAGTGGCCGAGCCGCAGTTGTGGCAAGACCCGGTTCCCGCAGTCGACCACGAATTGATCGGGGATCAAGACATTACTGAATTGAAGGCCAAGGTCCTTGCCTCGGGATTGTCGGTTTCGCAAATAGTGGAAACCGCATGGGCATCGGCATCGACGTTCCGCGGCAGCGACAAGCGGGGCGGAGCCAACGGGGCACGTATTCGTTTGGCACCGCAAAAGGATTGGCCGGTGAACCAGCCCGCTGAATTGGCGAAGGTCTTGCAGACACTCGAAAAAATTCAAAAGGATTTTAACGGTGCTCAAACCGGTGACAAACGCGTCTCGTTGGCCGATTTGATTGTGTTGGCCGGAGTCGCAGGTGTCGAGCAAGCTGCGAAGAATGGCGGTCACGAAGTGCAGGTGCCGTTTACGCCCGGTCGCACCGACGCGTCGCAAGAGCAAACCGATGTCGCGGCCTTTGCACCGCTTGAACCGACCTCCGACGGCTTTCGCAACTACTTCGGACACGGCAAATTGGACCGACCGGCGGAAGAGTCGTTGGTGGATCGAGCCAACTTGCTGACGTTAACGGCGCCAGAGATGGCCGTGTTGGTGGGTGGAATGCGAGTGTTAGACGCGAACGCCGACAACATGAAGTTGGGAGTATTCACGAAGCAGTCCGAAACGTTATCGAATGATTTTTTCGTCAACCTTTTGGACATGAACACGGTGTGGAAGAAGTCGGCGGTGTGCGATCACTTCTACGAGGGACATGACCGCGAGACGGGCGATGTCAAGTGGCGTGCCAGTTCGGTTGATCTCGTGTTCGGATCGAATTCGCAGTTGCGAGCGATCGCGGAGGTTTACGCCTCGGGCGACTCGCAAGCGAAATTCGTCAACGACTTCGTTGCGGCCTGGAACAAGGTGATGCAATTAGATCGCTTCGACCTCGATCCAGCGGTACGGAAGGGCTCCGAATACGTGACGGTCGCACAGCGCCCGTAACGCGTCAAAAGTGGGATAGGTTTTTAACCTGTCATCAGGTGCAAGGCAACGATCCCGAAGGGATTGTTGACATTAGCCGGGGGCCGCTACGAAGTAGCGCAACCCCGGATTGCTTCTGGGCCAGCGATGCTGATGAAACATTTGGGGACAAATGTTCTACACTGTGGGATAGGTTTCCAACCTGTCATCGGGTGCAAGGCTTCTTTAATAGGCGTTCGCAATCAAACTCGCGAAGCTTTTCGGATCAGGGCATTGATGGACGAAAGTCTCCGCGACTTTCGCTACTTTGGAATGTCCTCCAGCCCCATGAA
>CAXBHV010001141.1:0-3076 GCA_963974855.1 uncultured Rhodopirellula sp.
ATAACGGGCCAACCTGGTATGACGCCGACGTCGAACGGTTTGGGCATGATTCAGCAGGCGGATTTCGCGGGATGAAATCGGATGCATGGGAAGCAGGACATCGGATGCCGTTCGTTGTCCGCTGGCCCGGCCGCGTGAAAGCGGGGAAGACAAGCGAGCAACTCGTTTGCTTTACCGACTTTTTGGCCACCTTTGCCGACGTCATGGGGACGACGCTTCCGGACGCTGCGGTCCCTGACAGCATCAGTTTTCTGCCAGCGTTGACCGGAGAGAATTCCAACTCAACAAGAGGGCGGACGCAGCTGGTGATGCAAGCTGGCAGTGCCGCTTCGATGATGACGATTCGCGAAGGAGACTGGAAACTGATCACCGGTTTGGGATCGGGCGGATTTTCTAAACCGACGTTAGTACAACCAGAGAAGGACGGTGTGACAGGCCAGCTCTATAACCTCCGCAGAGATCCGGGCGAGCAGCACAACCTGTACGCCCAGCATCCTGAAATTGTCGACCGCCTTCAAGCGAGCTTGGAACAGTGTGTCCGCAGCGGCCATAACCGCTCAAAACGCAAACGTTAATCATGGGGAATGTCGATTAGATTACTGAGGTAGCGGAACTCGTCAAGAGTTTCGGTCATTACATAAAACGAAAGTCTTGACGACTTCCGCTACGACTTATCAGCGACGTTCGAAGTGATTCAGGAAGATTTATTAAGCCTCCGCCCACCATTACCGCTGGATTCAACGTGAATTTCAAACTCATTCTTTTACTGCTACTTCTTGTCGGCAATCATTTTCTCTGTGATTCCGTTTGCGACGCCGCGGATCAACGGGCCGCAAACAATCGTCCCAACGTGATCGTGATCATGAGTGACGATCAAGGCGTAGGCGACTATGGTTTTATGGGCAACTCGGTTATTCGAACGCCCGAGCTCGATGCGATGCATGCTCGTAGCGGCTACTTGAGTCACTTTTACGTCAGCCCCGTGTGCGCTCCGACACGAGCGAGTCTGATGACTGGCCGCTACAACTATCGCACCCGGTGCATCGACACATGGATTGGACGGTCGATGATGGATGCGGACGAAGTGACGATGGCCGAGTTTTTGCAAGACGCGGGCTATCGCACCGGCATCTATGGCAAGTGGCATCTCGGTGACAACTATCCGCTACGGGCAATGGATCAGGGGTTTCAGGACAGCCTTGTGCATCGTGGTGGCGGTATCGGGCAACCTTCGGACCCGATCGGAGCGGAGGGCAAATATACCGACCCCATCCTGTTCAAAAACGGCGAAGAAGTGGCAAAGGAAGGCTACTGCACCGATATCTTTTTTGATGCTGCAATGGACTTCGTCAGCAAGAGCGTCCATGACGGCAAGCCCTTTTTTACCTACATCGCGACGAATGCGCCGCACGGTCCGTTCGATGATGTGCCAGAGGAATTGTACGAGCAATACAAGAAAGTTGATTTCACCCCGATACTCGTCAACAAACTTAATCCAAAACGACTGGCGGACGAGACCGACAAACTCGCTCGGATCGCCGCCATGATCACCAACATCGATCAAAACGTGGGCCGCTTGAATCAGAAGCTTGACGAATTGGGCATTTTGAATGATACGATTGTGTTGTACCTAAATGACAATGGACCGAACTCGCCTCGCTTCGTTGGCGATATGCGAGGAATGAAAACAGGTGTCGACGAAGGAGGGATTCGCTCGCCGTTGTTATTTCAATGGCCGGCAAAGGTTCAGCCGGGCAAAACAGCCGACGTAATGTGTGCCCATATCGATATCTTGCCAACCATCTTGGATGCCTGCGGAGTCGAGGTTCCAGCAAGTCATCATCTCGATGGACGCAGCTTTTTGCCTCTTCTGACGCAAGATCAAACCGAATGGCCGACTCGACAACTCGTTTTTCAAACGCATCGCGGTGACGTTCCTCAGCAATACCATCACTTCGCCATCCACGAGACGCCGTGGAAACTGGTTCACCCCAGCGGATTTGGCAAAGAGAGCTTCGACGGCGCACCGCAGTTGGAATTGTATGACTTGAGCCGCGATCCGCGTCAGCAACATGATCTCGCGGCACAGCATCCCGAAGTGGTCCAGCGACTGAAGAAAAATTACGAGGATTGGTTTGCTGACGTCGGCTCGACGCGGCCCGATAACTATGCGCCGCCACGGATCATTATTGGGACGCCACATGAAACCGAAACGGTGCTGACTCGACAAGATTGGCGACACGATCATGGCAGGCCTTGGGGAGCAGATTCCAACGGGCATTGGTTGTTGGAAGCGGATCAGGCAGCTGACTATGAAATCGAAGTGATCCTTGCCTCGAATGACAATTCTAAGGGAACTGCGACCATCACCACCGAGACGATCGATCGGACGATTGACGTTGCTGCCAATCAACAACGCGGTCATCGCACCAAGATCAAGCTTCCGAGCGGCAAAATTAAATTGATGGTCAATGTGAATTTTGACGGGACAAATCAAGGCCCTCACCAAGTCATCTTGCGCAAGTCGAATTGAGCCATTCGACAGATTGATCTGAGCAGACGTTTTACCGACGTCGATCGAGCGACTTGCTCGAAGGCGGTGGGGCTAAACCTCACTCTACCCGTGCAAACACCTCAATTCCTGTGCGAGGAGGTGCGGTCCAGTCGGCATCGCAGTGAGGACACGTGGCGTCGTCCACGCGTTTCCCTTTCCCACAACTCTCGCAAACCACTTTCACAATTCGATTGTGCAGCGACAACACCGCCAACGGAGTTGCAACCCCAAACAGAGGTGCGATTACGAGCCATCGCATTCGATCACGACGACGAAGTGAACGCCGACGGCATGCAGCAATCGTTAACCCGATTGCAACCAAAATATGCAAAACAGTCGCAGCGATGAGCCATCCGATATAGCGATTTGTTACGTGGCTGGTGTAGGTTCCCCCATGCTGTTTCGAGCGAAACATGGATTCTGCGGCTGACGCCAACTGAACAATCGGAGGAATGCAGCCTTGGGCCATCGCGATCGTGGGCGAATCAGTAGGAAAATCACCGAGCGTGTATTGTTTGATTT
>CAXBHV010001142.1:0-3072 GCA_963974855.1 uncultured Rhodopirellula sp.
TGGAAGTCGACAGCGTCTGTGAGCAATTGCGTCAAGCATTAAACGTTTCAGGATCAAGCAGCACGCCCGTCGATTTGGCCAGTTTGGTCCACGCCGCAGCCTCTTTGGAGGGGAATGCCGAGTATTTGAACGCCGATGTGCAGCGGTTCAGCCGTTATATCTCGTCCCAGTCAAAACGCAATTCGCTGGTCGACGGGTCAAATGATTTCTATATTCACGCGAAAAGGATCCATTCTCAGTTAAGTGGGAGAGCCGAATTCGGTGAATTACAGCGTGAAGCAAGTCATTTGATGGATGGCTGGGAGCAATTGAGCCGTGAAATTAACGATTTGCAGCGAAACGGAGTCCCCTCTCGCTCGGCAGATGCAATGCAACGTGCTCACCGAGAAATGGCCCCCTTCGTCGCACAATTGGGTGCGGCACTGCAGCAGCGTTAAGTTGCCGCCATCATTCAGGCTGGCGAAGTACTAGGGGAAATAGCGTGCATCGGCTATGGTATTCGCCATATCCGAGGCCAATTCCTGCGAACCATTACGAAGATGACTATACAGCGTAACCCCACTCGTCCAGTCAAAATCGGCTCGATCACCGTCGGCGACAATCATCCCATCGCCGTGCAAAGCATGACGGCGACGAAGACGCAAAATATCGACGCTACCGTGGCGCAAGCCGAAGCATTGCGTGAACAGGGAGCGGGCGTTGTTCGCATCGCGGTCGATAGCGACAAGGACGCCGAGGCGCTTGCGGAAATTCGCAAGCAAACGACGGCTAACTTGGCGGTCGATCTGCAAGAGAACTTTCGCTTGGCCGAGAAGGTCGCGCCGTACGTTGACAAAATTCGCTACAACCCCGGCCATTTGTACCACCATCAACGCGACAAACCGTGGCAAGACAAGGTGCGGTTCATCATCGACCAGGCGAAAGAGCACGACTGTGCGATTCGTATCGGCGTGAATTGCGGAAGTATGGATCCGGCGAAAAAGGAATTGTACGATCCATCGGACTCGATCACTCCGATGATCGAAAGCGCCCGCGAGCACTGCGAACTTGTCGATTCGCTCGACTTCACCCGCTATGTCGTTTCGCTCAAAGACAGCGATCCTCGCAAAGTAATCGAAGTCAATAAGCGGTTCGCGGAATTGCGTCCCGATGTGCCGCTGCATCTTGGCGTAACCGAAGCCGGAATGCCGCCCGACGGGATCGTGAAAACGCGGATCGCGTTTGAGCAATTGATCGGCAAAGGGATCGGCGACACTGTACGCGTCTCGCTCACGCTGCCCAACGATCGCAAACCCGAAGAGATCGATGCGGGGCTGTCGATCGTGCAAGACATCTACAGCGGTCGTGTGCGGAGCGTCGTTGTGTTTGACGACACGACGCTGAACATTATCAGTTGCCCAAGTTGCTCACGAGTCGAAAACGAAGCGTTCATCGAACTGGCGGCCAGCGTCAAAGAGATGACCCAATATGCCAAAAACCACGCGATCACTATCGCCGTGATGGGATGCCGAGTGAACGGACCCGGTGAAACCGACGACGCCGATCTTGGGCTGTGGTGTGGTCCAGCAAAAGTCAATCTCAAACGAGGCACTGAAGCCTTGGGTGCATTCGGTTACGACGAGATCTTGCCCAAGCTGAAACAAGAACTCGACGATCTGATCGCTCAAAAGGGCTGAGTTCGACTTTCGTCGCCTATTAGGTGAGCACCCACGCTGGTTCCCAGGCTCCTGCCTGGTAACCCCATGAATTGCAGGCTCCTGCCTGCCGAGCGAGCGAAGACGAGGCGAGAGCTTCGAAAGCAGTTTCGCGTAGGGCCGGTTCCTACCGGCCGACTCCATTGCGCCGTAAACGTCGGCCGGTAGGAACCGGCCCTACAGTCTGAATTCGATTTTCTTCGCTTTATGTAGAACAATTGTCTCAATTGTTCACCCGGCACCACTGGGTTAGGGTGCAAGCAGGTCCCAGCCGAAACCCTTGGCGAGTTTCGCTACGTCTATTATGGCTACGACGAGTTTTCTGCGACAATTCCTGCTCTGGCGTGTTACGAGATCTCGGCCAATTTTGCAGCAGCGTTATCGCACAACGAACGTGCTTCGGCCTCGCTTTCCGCTTCGGCAATCAGCCGCACAATCGGCTCGGTGTTGCTGCCGCGGACTAGCAACCATTTGTCCGCCCACGCCAATCGCAGCCCGTCACCGGTGCTGGCGTTTGCATCTTGGTGGGTCGCGATCAACGCTTCAAACAAAGCAGGCAATTTTTCTGCGGAGACTTCGGCTTTTGACTTGTGGATGTGAAGCTTCGGCAAACCATCCGCTAATTCGGCCAGCGACTTGCCGGTCGCGGTCATCAAGTCGAGCACTTGCGCCATTCCGACAAAGCTGTCGCGGACGTAGCCCACGCGAGGATCGATGGGACCGCCGTTGCCTTCGCCGCCGTATTTTGCCTGTTTCGCGATCATCATGTCAGCCACGTTCGCTTCGCCCACGCTGCTGCGGAACGCTTCGACGTTTGCTTCCGCCGCCAATCGCTCGCTCATCCCGCTGGTCGCACCGTTGATCACGATCGCGCCGCGAGTTGATTCGTGTTGCATCGCTCGCTTCACACACAACGCTAACGTGTATTCTTCGCCGATGTAGCGGCCATCGCCATCAACGAGTGCCAAACGATCCGCATCAGGATCCTGACAGAATCCGACGCTGCAACCGTGCTTGCGAACTTGCTCGGCGATCCCCGTTAAATTGTCGGCGGTCGGTTCGGGCACATGAGCAAAATTGCCGTCCGGCGTGTCGCCTACGATCACCGCATCACAGCCGAGCGCGGCGAGCAGTCGTTTGCCGAGCAACCCGCCTGCGCCGTGATTGCTGTCCAACAACACGCGGTGTTTGGCTTTCGCGATTGCGTCGACATCGACGGTCGCAAGCACCATGTCCAAATGTTCCGCATGTGGATCCGACTCGGATGTTGCTGTGCCGATTTTGTCAAACGAGCACCAGGATGCTTCGCCAGCGAGATAGGCATCGCGAATTGCCGCTCCCGTGACGGCATCCAAAACGCGGCCTTCGGGGCCGAATA
>CAXBHV010001143.1:0-3071 GCA_963974855.1 uncultured Rhodopirellula sp.
TTGCTTTTTAGATTTGGGTCGTATGAAGAATCAAGTTACGAAATCTGCTTTGCGCGATCCTTCCGGTTTGTCAACTGATGCTGTGATCCCGAATCACCCGCGTGACGGAGCAACATCCGTCCGGCACTTGAGCCCTCGTTTGCTTGTCGTTGGACTGACCATCACGTCATTGATGGCAATCATGGCAGGATCGATTGACGCCCAAGCTCCCGCCGGTGCTCCGCCGATCAAAATCGAGCTCATTCCGACGCCTGTCGGAGTGCCAGACGCAAAGGCAAATCCAGCGGGTAATTCGGACGCGGACAAGAGCGGTAGCGATACACCGCCGATGAAATCCGATATCGCGGCCGATTCGAAAGGGACGAATCCTGCGCAGCCAAATCAGCCGGGAATGAAAATTCCGGAAGCCGAGGTTCCGGAAAACTCGCTCGGCCCCGAGGATTACCGCAAGTGGACGGCTCCTGATCTAACGTTGGTGCTTTCGGGAAACCAGCACGGTTACATCGAACCGTGTGGATGCACCGGGCTGGCAAACCAAAAAGGGGGCGTCGCGCGTCGCTACTCGTTCCTCGAACAATTGAAAAAAGAAGGCTGGAAACTGGCCCCCATCGACGCGGGCAATCAAGTGCGGCGTTTTGGAATTCAGGCCGAAATCAAGCTCCAACGAACCGCCGAAGCATTGCGTTCGATGCAGTACCAATCGGTTGGCTTTGGTCCCGAAGATGTTCGCCTCGGCGTGGGCGAATTACTCTCGGTTGCCAACCCGCAAGGCGATTCGATCGACGACATTCTGTATGTCTCGGCCAACGTCGTATTACTGGACGAGCCTTCATTTATGGCTCAACACAAAGTATTCGAAAAAGGCGGCATGAAGGTCGGCGTCACGACGATCTTGGATCCTGCGACACTGGAAAGCGAACTTTCCTCGGACATCGCCGTCAATCCGATGGTGCCGGCCGCGAAAGCCGCGCTCGCCTCGATCAACGAAAAATCACCCGACTTTCGCGTGTTGACATTCTTCGGCGAAGAGGCCGCTGCTCAGCAATTGGTCCGCGACGTCCAAGGGTTTGATCTCGTCGTCGTTTCCGGCGGCTATGGTGAACCCACCTATCAAGCACAGACAATCGAAGGCACGAAGACGCGAATGCTGGTCACGGGCAACAAGGGCATGTATGTGGGAATCGTCGGTCTGTACCGCAACGCACCCATGAAATACTGCCGCGTTCCGTTGACCGATGAATTCGACGACGCCCCGGAAATGCGGAAACTGATGGCAGAATACCAGAACCAACTTCGCGATCTCGGTCTCGAAGGACTCGGATTGCGGCCCATCCCCCACTCCACACGACGCAACTTTGTGGGCAGCAAAAAGTGCGGCGAGTGTCATACCACCGCCTACGAGATTTGGGAAAACACGCCGCATGCCGAAGCGACCGAATCGCTTGTCCACCCTGGTGAACGCAGCGACGTGCCTCGTCATTTCGATCCCGAATGCCTCAGTTGTCATGTCACCGGCTGGAACCCTCAGAACTACTATCCCTATGTTTCTGGCTACCTGTCGTTGCAAGACAGTGCTCACTTGACGGGCAATGGTTGTGAAAACTGCCATGGGCCGGGGGCCGAGCACTCGGATGCCGAAGTCGAGGGTTCGACGATTAGTGCACAGGAGCGTGATTTGCTCCGTGACGCGATGAAATTGCCGCTTGCCAAGGCAAAAGAGAAGTGCATGGAATGCCACGACTTGGACAACAGTCCCGACTTCCACATCGACGATGCGTTCGAAGACGAATATTGGCCGCAGGTCGAGCACGAAGGCAAAGATTAGCGAGATCAGGCAACGCTGTGAAGCATTTAGAGACGGCAAATTACGGCATTTGCGTTCCGTAGCTACGCTCGCCAGAGCGTGGATGGTTGCCGGCCAATACGAATCACCACCTTCTGGCGAAGGTAGCTACGAGAAAGTGCTTCACAGCGTTGGCGATCAGGGCGACAAATCGCCTCTCTAACAAGCCTTTTCCCTGCCGCCTCGACGAATCGGGCTCGAGAGGTGAAAATGGCGTTTGATTGCAAATTGCCCCTACCAAGACTTAGTTTAGGATCGTAATGGCGAAGAAGGCCGCGAGTACCACTTTTGAGTACGTCGAACCCATCGGAGATCGTGTTTTAGTTCGCAAGGACGAGCCCAAGCGGGAGACGCGGGGTGGGATTGCATTGCCCGATGCAGCAGAGATCCCCACAATCACCGGACGCATCGTCACGATTAGTGCCGTGGTGGAAAACGACGAAGAATTGCCACTACGCCAATACGACAAAATCCTGTTTCACCCCAAAAACATGATTCCAGTCGATTTGGAACACGACAATCAATTGTTCGTGATTCCAGTCGAAGACGTTGTCGCCGTCTTTCGGAAAAAGAAGCCGGAATAGTCGTCAGAATGCAAGCCAACACGCAAGCACTCATCACAATGAATATCGCTTGCGTGAGCGCAGGGCACGTCGCACCCGGCACGCGACGATCGCCACATCGTCCCAAAGTTCGCCTGAAGGCAAGCGGACCATTTCCAGGCACTTGCGAGGGATCGAGAAGAAATCCGATCGTGAAACCACGGGCGGCACGGCATCGCGTTGGGCATAGTTAAAAAATCCGTCAGTGCCGAGTAGCAACGTGCCAGACAACGGTTGATGTGTGAATGCCACAGGTCGTGCCTGCTGGGAACCGAGCAAAGGTTTACGCACTTGATTTCGGGTGAGATCAAACACATTGCCCTCGTCGATAATCCAGGCAGCGCTGTCTCCGATGCTTGCGCCAATGATTCGATCGGGTCGCAAATCAACGACCACCACGGTGGACTCACCCGCAGGAATGCGAAAATCGAGTTGCCGGAATTCGTGGGCCCATTGATCGGCAGTTTCAATTCGCGAGCAAACCGACCGAATCTCGCGAACCACCGTATCCGCAGCCACATCACCGCTGCCCGTGCCTCCCGCCCCATCCGCGACCACGATAACCGTGCGGTCGCCATCGGCAATCACAGCCACACGATCCTCACCGCGATCACTGTGTGACTCCA
>CAXBHV010001144.1:0-3071 GCA_963974855.1 uncultured Rhodopirellula sp.
GGATTTTGATCGAGCTGCCGCGATCGACCTCGCCGGTCGGGACGTGTTGTTAGCGGTTCAAACGAGCGTGTCACCTAAAGTTATCCACTGTCCTCGCAACGAAAGTGGCGGAGCGCATACGTTGAGCGCCGTGGCAAGAAATGGAGTGGAGTTGCGAGTCGGTGCACGCGTGACCGTGCGAACTAATTTGGAACAATTGATTGGCGGTGCCACCGAAGAAACCATTATCGCTCGTGTGGGTCAGGGAATCATCACCGCGATTGGCTCTGCCAACTCACATATGGATGTCTTGGAGATGCCTTCGACGATTTCCAAAGGAGCCATCACCAACGGCTTAGACGCGAACACTGCGTTTGCCATCGTCTCGATCGACATTTACGACATTGATGTCGGTGAAAATATCGGCGCTCGTTTGCAAAGTGACCAAGCCGACGCCGACACTCGGATCGCTCGCGCGTTAGCCGAGGGACGTCGCGCCGAAGCGGTCGCACTTGAACAGAAGATGAAAGCCAACGTCAGCCGCAACCGAGCTGCATTCGTCTTGGCCGAGGCGACTGTGCCGGCAGCACTCGCGGATGCCTTTCGCGCTGGCCCGCTACATCGCCTCTCAAGCGATTCATCATCAAAACGTCCTCGCAGTGCCCCTGCACTCTTGGCCGATCATACTAAACCACTTCCTCCAGAAATAAATTGACTCTGATGAATCCTATTGCCGTTGCCACGCCCTGCTATGTGCTGATTTTTGATAAAGTACGTATTGGCCCGACGCTGACTCCCACCGAATCGGCGTCATCCTATCAGGTCATTTACGGCTTCTCGGACAAAGCACCCTATGATGCGTTTTGTGCAAACAGCCCGCTTCCGCTGACACCCTACCCACTTGTGAAAGGCTACCTGCAAAACCAGATCGAGATGGCGGGCGATGTCGTTCATTTGGTTGTCGTTGACGCCAGTGGCCCGCAAGACGCGCAGCTGAATGCCGCTACAATGCAAGCGGTTTTCGATGCCATGAAAACGCAGAGTAGCCAGGTTACAGCCTCGTTTCGACTGACATTGAACTCCGACAACGAATCCTACGCAGTCAAGCCGCTCGACGAGCCCGCGTTGCTGTAACAGAAATGGGGGATAGGCTGCCAGCCTGTCATCATATAACGCCTCCGGAGTTTTGGAGTGGTGGGATCGATGGTGAAAATCTTGGCGACTTTCGCTACAGAAGCCTGTCACCCGATGACAGGCTGGAAGTCTATCCCACATTGGAACGATTTGTGCACCGCGTGATCGTTTTCATGACTTCAACTTCTCTAACTTTAGCGTGGGCAATCTCGTGACGTTTTGTATTGGTATCCAAGTGCGTGATGGAATCGTGGCACTTGCGGACACACGCATTACTCGTGGCAGCGAACAGGTCAATAAACAGAAACTAGCCGAGTTTCAGCACGGGGACGCATCGCTGTTCACCATGACCAGCGGGCTGCGTTCGGTTCGTGACAAGACGCTGATCTACGTCGAGGAAACACTGCGGCAATCGCAGCAATCCGTTGATCGGCTGTACCAATTTGCCAATTTGTTTGGCGAACAACTCCGACGCGTTCGCAATGAAGATGGTCCCTCACTTTCCTCAACGGGGCATACGTTTAACCTGCACGCGATCATTGGCGGCTGCTTGCTGGCCGACCAATCGCCGCAATTGTTCTACGTTTATCCGGAAGGCAATTGGGTCGAAGCCGCAATGGATTCCCCCTACTTTATGATCGGACGCACCTATTATGGCAAACCCATTCTGGATCGTCTGTTGAACTACGAAACCCCGCTTCGATCGGCGGTCGCATTGGCACTGTTGGCCTTTGATGCAACGCGAACCAGCGTGACGGACGTCGACTATCCGATCGATGTGGCGGTCATTCCTAATCATTCACGACATCCTCAATTCCAACGCTATACCGAATCTGACTTGGCGGAAACGACTCAGTGGTGGTCCGAGGTGCTGACGAACTCGTTGGCATCGATGCCGATGCGCTGGGCCGATTCACTGCTCGGATTGCAAAACGGTCAGTGATCTGTAACGATTTCGATCTCGTTACATGAATTCTGCGGAACTTCGATGCGAATCATCTCTCTTCTGCCCAGCGCGACCGAAATTGTCTGCGGCTTGGGGCTTCGCGACCAACTCGTTGGCGTCACGCACGAATGCGATTATCCCGCCGACGTTGCCGAATTGCCCAAAGTTACCCGGACGCTGATCCCCCATGATGCGTCCAGTGGCGAAATCGATTCGCTGGTTCGCGAACGACTCAAGACGGAAAAGGCACTCTATTCATTGGACATGCCAGTCGTGGAACGCCTGCGGCCCGATTTGATTGTTACGCAAGCGTTGTGTGACGTGTGTGCGGTGGCGGAAAGTGAAGTTCGATCCGCAGCCTGCTCGTTAGCGGGCGCGCCGCGTGTGATCAATCTCGAGCCCACCTCGTTCGCCGATGTGATGCAATGCATCCGCCAAGTTGGTGAGGCGGCGGATTGTCTGTCACGTGCAGAAGGTTATATCGCCGATCTTCAGCAGCGAGTCGATGCTGTGGCCGCGAGAACCGAGTCGATTGAATCTCGCCCCAGTGTAATGTTGTTGGAATGGATTGATCCTCCGTTTTGCGCAGGACATTGGAGTCCCGAGCTCGTTGCACTTGCCGGCGGTCGTGAAACGATCGGCATCGCAGGTGAGCGTTCGGTCACTACGGTTTGGGAGAAGGTCGTTGCAGCGGATCCTGAGGTGTTGATGATTGCATGCTGCGGTTTTGACATCGAGCGAACGATGCAAGATGTCCCAATTTTAAAATCGTATCCAGGCTGGGAATCGCTTTCGTGCGTCAAAAACGATCGTGTCTACGTCGTCGATGGTTCAGCCTATTTCAGTCGCCCTGGCCCACGGTTGGTCGACAGCCTCGAGATTCTCGCCAATGCGGTGCATGAAACGGTCCATCCGCTTCCCAGTGGGTTGCCTGCGGCTCGGAAGGTCAGATAGGGGGTCTCGTCACGAACGTCGTTCGGACGGTGGGAATTTTTTTCCGATGGCGGACGAG
>CAXBHV010001145.1:0-3067 GCA_963974855.1 uncultured Rhodopirellula sp.
CAAAACCGCTGCAACAAGATTGACATTTGTTGCGGGCTGATCGAAATCATGCCGACAAGAATGAGACCCATGACTGCGGCGACCACGAGCGTCTGGCGAAGCGGGACCGGCGACGCAATCGCATCGGGGCGGACGATTCGTTCCATCGCGATCGCTTCGCTGATGACCTGAGCCGCCATCGCCTTGGCAGTTGGCGAATCAACGGATTGATCTCGCGTCGACAAACTTGCGACCGTGGACCATCGTTCTTCCAATAGCGGGACGCCAATGTCAACACAACTCGCGGCGTGATGCCATCCCAGTGATCGGCGGATCGGCTTGATCCCCATCATGGTCACCGTGATCGCGGTTGCGATCAACGTTGCTGATGTCATCAGGGGGCGCATGATTGGATCCATGAACGGAAAGAACCAATCCAGTGCCATCGAGAGAGTCATCAGCACGATCATCACGCACCATCCGATCGAAAGG
This sequence comes from uncultured Rhodopirellula sp., assembly GCA_963974855.1. Taxonomy (GTDB): domain Bacteria; phylum Planctomycetota; class Planctomycetia; order Pirellulales; family Pirellulaceae; genus Novipirellula. The sequence goes on from CAXBHV010001145.1 coordinate 472, forward strand.
GCGCGAATGGCAGCGAAAATTGCATGCCGCCATCGAACCGATCTCAGTTTGACCGTCATGGCGGAGGGTAACGGACGCGTTGAAATTGAAGCTGACACGATTACGAAAGCCCTCTCCACTTACGAATAATCCATTCGATTTGCAAACACCCAAACACGAGCCATAGATACCGCCAACGCAGCCATAACGGTTGACGTTGGACGCGGTGGGTGACGATGGGATCCAAATTGGTCAGCTCGATGATTTCGCTCACTGCGGTGGGGGGTAAAACCTGGCCACCACTCAATTCAGCGACTTGTCCCGCCAACACGCGATTGCACCGCGTATCGACAAGCTCGGTTGGCAAGTCTGCCTGTACCGTAAACGTGGCTGATGCGATTTCCGCAGTGGCCTCGGCTGCATCGATTTCCGCAAGCGACTCAACTAAGCTGCCGCCCGGTTGAGCCTGATAGACACCCGGTGCCAACGAGCGAATTTCGGCTCGATAGTGGCCTGGACGCTCGGTGTCTGGCGCCAGTGGGACCATTCGCTCGTCCTCACCCGAGATCAGACGCAGATTTAGCACCTCGGTTGCACCGCTATCTTCGCTCACGGGATTGCCTTCGGAATCAAGCAATTCAACTTCGACATCCACGGTCTGGTCGGTTTCATAGAGCGTCTTGCTGGTGCGAATTCGTACCGACCGGTTGCCAGCGGACAGATCCGACGCGATTGCCCACCGCATCAATTGACCCCAGAAACGATAGTGCAACTGATCGCCACGCAAAAAACGCAGACGGTAGGTATCTGGACCGGCTAAATAGACGACACGTCCTCGGCCCACCGGTTGCCAACATAAAAACGTCGAATCGGACAGCTCGGCATCACTTGCGTTGGGGCCGAGGTCACGGGGGGCCGCCGCGATCAAACTGCGAGCCGTTGGCAGCGGCGACCGCCAACGCGATACTTGATGGAGCGGCGAAAAACGATTGACAAAGTCCCATGCATCACGTGTCGCCGAATCCGTTTCGCCGATCATTAGCGCCACGTGCGAACTTCCCTGCTCGGTTACACGGAAGGAATATTCGCGATTAACGTCGTCAGCTTCATCGATCGGGCGGACCGGAACGACATCGGCTAGCGGATGGTCTACATAAGCCTGGGGCATCGCAGCATCTCCAGCGATCATGATTAGCGTGCCACCGCGAGTCCGCAAGTATTGTCGTAACGACTCTTGCGATTGGGCCGGGAAATGGTCCGGTTGAATGTCGCCCAAAATGACCACATCGTATTGATCCCACTGGTCGACAGTGATCGGAAACGTTTTCGTTTCCTCACGACGACCGGTCGCGATCACTCGCGGATGGTAGAGTAATTCGTCGACCTCGACCTTATCATCGCGACGAAATAGTTGTGCGAGATAACGATATTCCCAGCGTGGATGTTCATCGCAGAGCAGGACCTTAATATCACTCCGCGTCACGTTGATCTCAACTTCGCCAAAATTGTTTTCCAACGTCATTTCACCATCAAGCGGGTCCACGGCAATTTGAAACGTTGCCGTGCCAATCTCGGAGACACGTTGGTCAAATCGAACGCGGTGGCTAGCGGATGCCGAGTCAATCAGAACATTTCGAAAATCGATTACTTGTCCGTCCTGCATCAGCTGCACGAGACAGGTCTCACCCAAACACTGGTAGGCCTCCAAATGGGCCTCGATCACCACCGCGTCATTTCGCATTGCGACGATGGGGGCACTAGTCGAGATCAGATCGATATCCCGCAGTCGTGACGAGTTGCCAATGGGGACGACATACACGGGAGAACCTTCCATCTGCGTGGCAATTTCCGTCGGTTTTCGGTCGCTAGCGTGATTGTGTGCGACGTCCGACAGAACAAACGTTGCCGCGATCGGCTGATTTTGCCGCATTCGATCGACATGCCGCAGCCCAGCGGATAGATCGGTTACCTTCACCAAATCATCGCGGTCCGCCAACTCGCTTAGAAACATCGATGCTTCCTTGTCGCCGGATAGATCACGCGGCACGTCATCAAAGAAGCTCCAGTGAACATCTGCGGTTTTTTTGATCGAATCCAAGTTCGAATCACCAAGCTGGTTCAATAACGAGGCGACACGCTGGCCACGGGCTCGGTTTTGAAATGCTGCTGAGGCGACCACACCGCGGTCAGGCGACGCAGACGCGCTCTTGGAGAGTTGCTCGGCAAGCTCGATCGAAACTCGGCGTGCAATCGCCGTTCGTCCCACCAGATCGGTAAGTCCTTCGCGCCAACCGGATTCGCTTGGTGTGCGATCTCGCTGCAGCGTCTGGGCAAGATCAACCAACGCATCGCACTCGGGGCTCTCAAGCAGCGTCGACAAGCGGGCAAGCAACGGGATGATCGTGTCCAAATCTCGCACGTCGGCAGATGTTCCGACGTCACGAATTTGATTTAGATGCATCCTCGATCGTGTGATCGCCTTGCTGGCTAAACGAACATGCTCGCTTACCAAACGTTCGCCACCATGTTTTTCGAGGTCGCTGATCGCAGCGGACAATTCGTGATGGGCCACCCCAAGTGCCGCGATTGTCCGGTCGGCGAGTGCGATAGGCTCGAT
>CAXBHV010001146.1:0-3063 GCA_963974855.1 uncultured Rhodopirellula sp.
GACCAGTACGATGCCATCTTCTTCGCGTTTGTAAATTGCCTTTCGCGGGCAAGCGGCCAAGCAGGCGGGACTGTCACAGTGGTTGCAAATTCGAGCCAAATAAAACATCCAACCATTGTGGGTGCCGTCGAAGTGCGAACCCTTGTCGATCATTTCTGACAAATCGTCTTCACCCAAGTTGGGCGACGAGTAATCGCGTTCGGTGGGCAGGTGTCCAGCCGGTGGCTTTCCCTCGCCGTTTTTTTCAAAGATCGTGATCGAATGCAGTTTCTTGCCGTCCCAAGTCGTATCGCCTTGGATGTCCATCAGTTTGCTGTCCCAAGCCTGCGGATATCCGCCGTAAGGCTTGGTTTCGACGTTGTTCCAGAAAATCGTCTCTTGCCCCTTGCCGCTGGTCCAACAGGTTTTGCATGCGACCGTACACGTTTGGCATTCGATGCACTTGTTGGTATCGAAAACGTAGGCTACTTGTCGCTTTGGCGGCGGAGCATCGTAAGGGTACTCTTGCTCGCGTCCGATGTGCCAGTTGAATCGTTTGACCATGGCTTGTCTTTCCCTTGTCTTCGTTTTTACTGTGAGCTGTAGGCGCTAGCCTCGGGCCTCGGTTTCGTATTCGCCTTGTTACCAGAACCCGCGGCTAGCGGGCTGTTGGTTTAGTGAGCCGTGACGCGTGAGCGGCCGGGTTCCACGCATTACCCGGTGCCTTACGGCCCACGGCTCACCGTGAGACGCTACAACTGTCACGCATTCCTGATCTTGCAAAAACTTCCTGCCATAAACTTTTTCATCAATGTATTCTCGTAAGTAGGTCGCAGCCCCAAACCAGCTGGACGCCACAACCCCTTGCCCCCGATCCCGCCAGGTTCGGCTCTCGTGATTTTCACCATCGCTTCACGTGGCGCCCCCGTCGGGCAATGCACGTCCGGCACAAAGCCTTGAGTCATGTCCTGAGTCAGCATTTCTTTCACGTTCAGCGAATCGGTCATCCAAGTCGGCTTGAGGAACCCGCGTGTGCAACTTTGATGGCTGCCGCTGCGGAACATCGCCTTGTATTTGGTCGTCGGGGACTGCGCCATCCCATCGGCTCGTTCTTTCGCACCTTGAACCGTACCAAACGTTGCCCCGTGGGCGTTGTGCCACATCCGCGTCACACCACGCGGCGTGCCGGGGTAGTAACGTGCCCGAGCCATCAAACGAGCCATCTCGTAGGCTTCCGGATTGTGTTCCCAACCGTGGAACGGACGATCCTTCGGGTCGGCATCGATCCATACATAGTCACCTTCCTCGATGCCAAGTTTTTTGGCGTCCAGGGGGTGCATGTCGATATACATCTCGCCGACCATCGGCATCCGGCGATCTTCGCGGTTCATGTCGCCAAACGGACCAAACCAGACTGCGATGATGTCCACATCCGTGGGCGTGGTGTGCGCTCCGTGACGATACTTTGGCGTATGGAAAACGAACTCGTAGCCGTATTTCTTCAGCGGATGTTCGGTGTGCAGCAACTCGTCCACCGTCAAGATCACATGCCGAGCCTGACGCGCATCACCCGACAAGTCTTTGCGATCGGCACCGTAATCTTCGGGGGTTTTCGGATTCAGTAGTGGATGTTTGCCGGCGACAATCACGTTGGGTTCGTAGAAAGTCGAGTCAATCGGCTCACGATGGACGATCAAATTCTCGCCGCTGTCCATGAATTCCTGCTCGTCGCGATAGAACTCCAGTCGCCCCGATCGCGTGTACCAAGGCCGATGCTCGTTCGATTGCTCCCAACCGCCGATCTTTGGATAGGTTCGTGTTTCCAAGATCGTGGGGATGCCCTGCTCCGCCTTCGCTTCCAAGTGTTCGATTTTGTAACCGCGTGTGGCGTTGGAGTGATCCAAGATTCGCTGCAAGTAGGGCCGCGATGTGCCCGCGTGAATGAACTTCCAATAATCGTCCATCCGCGTGTCGCCAATCAGCTTGCCCATCGCCGAACACAAGCCAGCCGCAACCTGAACGTCGCCGCGAGTATCGTGGATTCGTGGCAGCGGCGTCTCGGGGAAGATGTATAGAAACGGATTCGTAACGCTGATCGTCATGTCCGGGAACTTCATCTCGGCCCAGCTATCGACCGGGAAGACCACGTCGGCGTACTCGCAACTTGCCGTCCACCACCATTCATTCACGCCCACATACTCGACACGGCGAAGCGTATTAATGACGGTTTCGTAGTGTCCTTTGGCGTTTCCGATCAAGGAGTTCGAGTTCGATACATGAATCGACTTTGACGGCGTCGGCAAGTGCGTCTTGCCCGTTAGTACCGCATCGCCGTAACGCAGGATCGTGTCACCGTGATTGAAGTAGTGAACCGATTCGCCACGGAAATACTTCTTGAAATTCGTGACCGGTTTTTCAGCGTCCAATTCCGGTGCGAACGGGTTCTCGGCAATATATTGCCCCAGACCACTAAAGAACGCAGCGCGGTAGTTTCGGTCCCATGCCCAGGACGAACGAGGTTTTTTCTGGATTGGCGGCGATTTGTTTCGCCAGTGAACGAATCGCGTCGGCCGGTGCCCATGTCAGCTTTTCGACGTCCTCGGGAGTGTATGACCCGTCGAGCAATTCTTTCGTTACATCGTAAACGGTGCGGCACGGAATCGTTTTCCCATCAGCCAACTTGACTTCAAAGGTGCCCGTCAGCGCTGGTTTGACACCCGTATCTGTAAAGAACTTGCCGACCAAGTCGCGATGGATCGCGTGCGGAGCTTTCCGGTCTTGATCCCACAATACGTAATCGCCCCACTCTTCACGGCGGGCACCAGGCTGGGCGTAGGGTTTGGGTGACTTTTCACCGGGCTGAGTGACAACGACGCCGTTTTTGAGTGCTTCGTTTTGGTAGCCCGGAAACACCTCGTCGGCGCGCAGCATTTTGCCATTGTCCATGCGGACCAATAGCGGCAAATCGGTATGCGACGTGACGTACTGTTCGTCATACAGTTTTTCCTGCATCACGACTTGAGCCAGCCCAAGCGCCAGTGCTGGCGTGGTGCCAGGACGAACGATGAACGCTTCGTCGGCTTT
>CAXBHV010001147.1:0-3061 GCA_963974855.1 uncultured Rhodopirellula sp.
CACGCGAGTTCGTGCCACTTGACCTTGGGCGCTATAGGGCAAAGACCAATTGATCAAATTGGTTAAACCGGATTGCTCCAACTGTGGCAAAATCCTCGCTTGCAATGACCATGAATCGCTCGGTTGCAACCCGCGGTACAGCCCGCCAGCCGGAAACTGGTCGAAACTGCTGTGATAATTGTGCATGGCCATCATTATCTGCTTCATATTATTGGAGCAACTCATGCGGCGTGCGGCCTCGCGGGCCGCCTGGACGGCGGGAAGCAGCAGACCGACCAGCACTCCGATGATCGCGATCACGACCAACAATTCGACCAGCGTGAACCCCGATTTTCTTGGAGAATCCACAGACTTTTGTTGGCGAACTTCATCCTCGCTGGCTAGGACCGCTAAGCAGGGGGCCCAATGGCTGGCTATCGATTTGATGCACATGAGAATCAATCTCATTAACGATCAAATTTATCGATGTGCCGCGTCAGTTACAACCCTCCCCAAAATAGTTTTTTGCATTGGCGTCACAAAAATTGCCAGTCATCTGCTGTATTGCACTCAGAATCGGCTCAGGCAACCTGTTTCGGCGACACTTTGGCTGGCCGAACGGTGCGTTCCATTGGCACGAACTTCAATCTCGCTTGCTCCCATGCCAGCAGTTTGTTGGAATCCGTACGATAGGTCCAACCGACGATCTCTAATTTCTTGTGCGCGACCGCGTTGGCGATGAATGGATGCGACATTAGGTTTGCCATCTGGACGAGAACGTTTTCTTCAACCACAGCGTCGAGGCGCTGGCGGTCATCGTGAATCGCATCGCGATCAAGCTCGGCGAGCCGATAGTCGACGTTGGTATGCGCCAACCATCGGTTCGTGTTTGGTTGAGGTGCAAGCCGAGTCGGATTGAGCAATTGCTCCATGACCGCACAGTCGGAGTGGCCGCAAACGATCACGCGAGCAATTCGTAAGAACGTCACCGCGTACTCAAGGGCGGCAACAATGCTCAAAGCTTCGTCGCCACCTAGTTTTTTGGTGTTATCAAGTCGCGATGCGTGAGGTGGCACGATGTTGCCAACGCTACGGAGGATATAGTAATCGTCCGGTTCGGATTGCGTCACAGTGTTCGGTGAAAACGAAGCATCCGAGCAGGTAACAAGAAGAGTCGCAGCATTTCGACGAAGATTTGCATCGTGAGTTCGGTCATTATTGGATGCGCGGTTGTCATCATGAAATCGTCCAATGAGTGGAGTGAGGTTTGGCATGACGTTGTCGATTCCTATACATTGCAAGTGGCGTGATGAGTCTAAATAGAATGATCCCAGGCTTGAGAGCATGCGGGCGTTAGTGACAACAGCCGTCTTTGCAACTGTCGTCGCTCGGGGCTGCAGCGATACGATCCGACGGACTGGCTGGCGTAGACGACAGCCGCGTGGGTGGCGGTGTATCCGGCGATGTGTTGTAGTCAATCTTGGCAACCGACTGTTCAAGATAGTCCTTGTTAGTCGTGTTCTTGGCCGTTGGCTTTGAGCGCCAAGGCAGCGACCCGCAGCCAACACTCGACGCGAGGAACAGTAGTCCGATCCCGAAGGCGAGGCGGCGCTGGAAAGTGACAGATTTCATTGAAACATCCTTGCTTGTCGTTATTGCATTTGTGCGGCGCGCACCGCCACCTGTTGGCGCGGCGAAAAGAAAAAATGGACCAACCGGCCGCCAACACTCCGTTGCTTGGAGAGCAAGCGGCGTCCTGGCCGCCAACGGCCGGCTGGCCCACGGGGAGTTTCGAGGACGTTTTTTTAAGTCCGTTCGTCTAGTGACTGTGACCTGCGTGGCTGCCACCGCCTCCCGACGATGCGCATCCGACGGATGTGACGGTGACGGTAGCCAATGCGGCCATCAACGCGAGACTGAACAGTAATTTGGCCATGGCGGAGAATCCTTTCTCATAAATTTGTAATGGGGATCTAACAACGTCGACAACCGTCGCGGAAGTCGCCGAGCGTTTCGGTATTGCACTGAAGCACCGGCCGAAACGCTGGGCAAGTTTCGCTGTGTCGTTGCCGACGCAGTCGACTACCGACTGCTGCCCCCGCCAGATGATCGCAAAACGAGATCAATCACGCACAGAGCAAGCGAAAGCGTTCGCGGATTGCGTTTAGAGTAGAAAACGCGAAAGAGTGGCGCAGTGCTGCTGCGAAGAGAGAACCAGCATCATGCCGGAACGGTCAATGCAATCGTTCGAGGGGATGATTGCACGAGGACGCAGCGAGCAAGTTACGGAGTGGCTGAATACCACTGGATCACGATGCGAGTCGCGATCCTCGATGACCGCTTCCCGATCGTTCCGTTGCTCACATTGACAGCGGCAGGGGCATTTTGAGTCGCATCCGCAAACTGGAAGTGTCAGCGTGAACTCTCGACTGGATGTTTGTGTCAGCGTGTCGCAGCAGATTCTGCAAGTATCGGACTCCGCAGTTTCACAGTCACAGACGCAACTGCATCCTTCATCAATAGCGGCTGTGACACAGGGGCACAGCGGAACGAACGAGGTCGGCAAGGCAAACAACGCCAACAACCACAACATGGCTGAGCTGGTGATTGGTTGGATGTGCCGAAAGGTCATGGAAGCATTTCCAAGGTAATGTTGTCGATTAGGTTTCAAACAGGTGAAACCGACCGCGTGAACGATCAATGTATCGTCACCTCTAGCAGGAAAATTCAGCCTATTCCGAAAAAACTGCATGTAATGAGTGTGACGCTACGAAAAGTTCTGTGAGCAGGTCAAGAGACTTACGATCCTTACAATCCAAACGATCATCACGACCCCAACGGCACTGGCCCCTTTTCGGAACGATTGTCCGACTTGTGCCCGATCTTTGCGAAATCGCGAGCCGATGGAACCTGCGGGCTGGTCTAGTTACTTCATGGAGGAAGACGCGATGATCGCGAACAAACACAGCGGCATGCAGTCGCGGCGGACACGACGTCTGCTGCTATTGGCTGCCTTGGGCTTCACAACCGGATGCCAGTCCCTCGGACAACGGGTGGCGCACACAACACCTCCGCAGCAGCG